>CAYJTE010000059.1:1257-6425 GCA_964372965.1 uncultured Methanosarcinales archaeon | reverse complement strand
TTATGCTCTATTTCATTATACTCTATTTTATTATGCTCTATTTTATTATGCTCTATTTCATTATACTCTATTTTATTATATACTATTTTTCAAACGCGACCCAACTGTTGCCAACGTCCCACTAATTGTCACAGACCGTATAATGACCGAACTGTTTTTAATCTTTTTGATCATAATAACACTAGATCGAACTTCATCAACCATAGTATGATTACAACGTAAAACGAAAAAAGGGGGCTTAAACCGCTCTTTCACAAAAATAACACCTGCCCTCGACATACCTAAAGTACCTAAAAACTCCTGACAAGCCACACTAACCACAGAAGATATCTCTTCTAACCGAAATACATCAGAACACACAATTTCAAAAAGAATATATCTCTTCTTCTGCCGAAGTGTCGGAAGTAACGCCATTAAACATGCAAAAGAAATGGAGGTATATAAAAGGTACTACCTCACCTAAAAAATCACTCCACATATTCCTCATCTGACTCATGAGCAGGAGTATCCGACTCATCTTCCGGTTCATCACCATACACCCGACCCGAATCATCATCATAAGGATCATACACTTTCTTCTTGGGAATATCAACAGCTACTTTTGGTTTATTAGGGGGAGTTAAAAGTTCAATATCCTCATCAATAGCATACTTAAATTTCGAATTTGAGTACCCTCTATCCCCGTTGTAATGAGAACCAGATGACAGAGACGCTACAGCGGCATTACCCACCGTACCACTCACCGTCTGTGCACCAGAGCTTGAAGCAACAGAAGAAGGAACAACAACACCTTTTCCCACAACTTCAAACTTACCATACTTTCCAGCAGACAACTGCTTAACACCTTTAAATTCCGAACACCAACCACCTGATATTTGCACTTTATCACCAACATTGATCTTCTCTATATCATCATTCCACAAACTAAACATAATCTCACCTGTGACATCAGCAAGCATAGCATTACACACTTTTCCAACTTTCCCAAATTTCTCAAACTCTCGGATAGAATCTTTGCGAACAACATCACAAACAATGTCAATATTGCCCTGATTCGCGGTGATATCTTTAATATTCATAGGTATTACCCCAATTACCCCAATTACTCCAATTACTCCAATTACTCCAATTACCCCAATTACTCCAATTACCCCAATTACCCCAATTACTCCAATTAACTGAAACTACAGCAAAAACCTCTATAAAAAGATTTACCTTTTGCAGAATAAAAATAACCATTTCTACATCTTGGAGTTTAAATAAGTCTGCAAATCCGTAATCTTTACTCTATCTTGCACAGTTGTATCTCTATCTCGCACCGTCACACACAAATCAAATAGACTATCAAAATCAACTGTGATACAATACGGAACACCCTGCTCATCAGCCCGAGCATATCGTTTACCAACCGTACCAGACTCATCATAATAACATTTACCAACTGATTTGATAGCCTCAACAACACTATGAGCTAGACCAACAATCTCTTCTTTATTTCTAACGAGCGGAAACACCGCACACACAAACGGCGCAACCAAAGGTCTCAACCCCAAAACAACAGTGCCCCGAGTCGTATCATCAACATACCCTAAATCCAGTAAGGCATACACATTACGATCAACACCAAACGAACACTCAAGCACATGCGGAACATATTTCTCTTGAGTTTCTTCCTCAAATATTTCCATACTTTGTTTAGAAACTCTCGCATGACCAGATAAATCATGATCAGTCCTATAATGCAGACCACCAACTTCAACCCAACCATGTTCTTCCATTTCCACTTCCATATCAAAATGGTATTTGTTGTAGAATGCCTTCTCAGAATTATCCAGTTGATAAAACCTAAACTTGCTCATATCAATACGAAGCACATCCGAATAAAACTGTTGAATTTTGCAGAGATGATACACATAAAACTGTGGTAATCCCAACCGAACAAGTTCAGAAGCGGTACGTAGAACTACAACATTCTTTTTCCTATCAGACTCAAGCAACACCCGCAATTCCTTCCCTTTAACCAGATCAAAATCTGGATGCGAATCAATCTTGGCCGGATTAAAAAAAATCTGCAACTCCGCCTGTGTAAATTCCCGCTGCCGAAGAGTCAAATTACGTGGTGAAATTTCATTGCGATACGCCCGACCGATAAGAGCCAAACCAAGTGGCATCTTCTTCCGTAACATCTCATGTTGCAACTTAAAATTAACATAAGGAGACTGAGCCGTTTCAGGACGTAAAAAGACCCGATTTCGCCCTCCAACCCCCAGCTGAAGTGGAAACATCATATTCATCGATTCAACCGGAGCAAGAACATTTTTACAAACAGGACACATCAAATTATCCACCTTAATCGCAAGATTCAAATCTTCTGAATTCCATCCTTCAGTACGTTTCCCTGTAGCCTTCGTAACAAAATGATCAGCACGCTCACTAAACTCACACCCAGCTTTCGAACATTTTACCATTGGATCAGAAAAATACTCTAAATGACCCGATGCCCGAAATACATTTTCATGCGCAATAGTAGCAGTCTCTATCTCAAAATAATTATCATTCAACCCAAGAAAATACTCGCGCCATACATTTTCCCAATTCTTCTTCAGAAGTGTACCTAAATGACCATAATCATACAGCCCAGCAACCCCGCCATAAATATCACATGATGGATAAATAAACCCTTTCTTTTTCAAAAAAACTGCTAAATCCTTTGCTGTGTGTGCCATTGAAAGTAAACTCGCCCCATCCTTTAATAATATTTTGTCTCGATATAGCTTAGTATCAACAAACACATCCCCCATAAAGATCAAATCCTTATTGTCAAAAAAAAACTGCCCGCCACCAGTACATATGCAGTCACTTCGTTCCACAGTTGCCTGCGGCAACCACATGGTGGAAAAAGCAAATTATAGCACAAACTTTAAAATTAACAACAAAAAATAACCACACATGGTATCTCAAAAAGAAAAAAGGCAAGTAATTGACCAACTCACCCAACTCATTCTCAACTCTGATTTATACACCCCTCTCTCAACCTCCCCATTTTCAACCAAAATGCAGGAAAAATCACGCGAACAAGAAACACCGCGCACCATAGATACAATCATTGCCAATTTCACCGGAACAACCGATGAACTAAAAGCTGCCATCAGAACTAATCAAAAACAAGGAATTTATACTGCCATCGTGTTCTATGAGGATGGAAAAAGTGCACATATGCGCATGATACAAAACGAAGTCGCTCGTATTGATAAAAGTTTCAAATTATATACCCCGCACCAGATCAGAACAATACTCGCCCTTCGAGACAAAGAAAAAGAAATGATAAAATATTACTCATTAGACAATTTAACATACCTACAACGTAACCACTTACATAACATAACTGGAACAGTTGAGAAAATGCATCCCATAAACTTAGACTATAGTCACATAAAACCGAGTGATCAACCATTTCGATTTGTCCAAAATAGAGTTGCAATTGACTACAAACTTCCCGAAATCATCCACCATATAGATACCGCCGCCACATTTAGATTTTACAAGATGACAGAAGGAAAAACCGATCCCTATTTTAGGACATTTCTTCGAAAAATCCAACTATAATTATAAACTAACACCTAATCACACCACCTTCCCCGTAATACTCCTCAGCATATATCCTGTAACAGAAATAGAATACTTCTGGCCAATCACCAGACGACCAGCAACCCCTATAGCCAGTGGATACGTCCCCATTTGTCTGCAAAATGTTGTTTTGCCATCATAAATTTCCGCATATACATCATGTATCACTGTCCCCATAGGCAGTATCCGTGTAAGCATCGGATTATCTACTTTCTGACGAATATCGTTTCGCCATTTCCAATAAAGCCCTTTATTTTTGAACCAGAACTTCTGCCCCCCATGCAACTCCAAATAAGTCCCCGGAAGAACCGCCACTTGCCGCACATTAATGCGACGCAACATCCACCCTTTATCAAGTATCAACCTAAACGCATCCATATTAGCTTTATGTGTCTTCTTCGATTCACCAAGCAACCCAAAAATAATATTAATTCCCGGAAGAAACTTTGGCATACCATTAGATCCCCGTTCAGCACCATACTTATTAATAATCTCAATCGCCCTAAATGCCATTGCTGGCATCGTATTAAGTAAATTCGCCTTCACAACTTCAAAATCAAAACTCTCAACCCCAAACGCCGCAATATTACCAGGAGTACAATACTCAACAATCGCGCGAGTAATTTCTTCTCCACCCGTTTTCACAACCGAATTAGGATTCACATTATCAATGTGCAACATTTCAAGATCCGGACATGCTAATCGAATCTCACGTAACATACCAATAGGATCATCACTCGCATAAAAATCCGCCTGCTTCCCTAATCTGAAAAAACGAGCTCCTCGTTTATAATACTCAACAACTTCCGAGACAACATATTTCTTAGAACGATTTACAAATTTATTTTTCAATGGTTCCGTACAAAAGCTACACTTTCCCACGTTACAGCCGCGACCTGTTTCAATCTCAATAACCCGTTTATCTGGTATCTGTTTGATAATATCGCATCCAAGCAGACAAAATTTTTCCAGTTCATCAAATGACACATCAGAATTAAGAACCGAATCAAAAATTTCATACCCCCATATTTCAGATTTCTTCCCACCTTGAAGTTGCGTTCCAAACACCGCTGGCCCGGTCAAAATCTTCCTCATAGGCAGATCCGAAATCATTGGCACAATCTCATGTAACGTTCCTGGCATCGCTGACAAATATTTCCCCGGCACATGCACACCTAAAACCACAACCAAGAAGTCCGTACCACACAAACCATCAGCACCCTCTCTCTCACCAAGCACCACTGCCGCATCATGAATAGTGGTATTATATGTATAAATATCTGTCTTCTCAGAAACCTTCGGAACCTTTTTCACCCCGCCATATTTGCGCCACAGTCGCAGATCATCAATTGTAAGATACGTAACCTCATGCCCCTCAAGAGTATACTTTCCAAATAAATAGCGGGGATACGTTCCCAGATATGGAGGCACACCTAGACCCGACGCCTCATCTGTATAACAATCAAGAATCGTAACTCTCATAGTTTAACCAGTTATATATTTACTAAGTGTTTAATAAGACTCACCAAATATTTATTAAA
>CAYJTE010000059.1:0-1157 GCA_964372965.1 uncultured Methanosarcinales archaeon | reverse complement strand
CCTTAAGTGTTTATTAAAACTCATCAAATATTTATTAAATACTAAATATCTAAACATTCAACTGATTTTTCTTAAACTTTCCCTAATCAAATACATCAAAATCAATCAAAATCACTTACATTCAAAGAATAACGAAACAAAATATCAAACATTATTTTACCAAACACAATTACGTACCCATTTTTCTTATATGTCTTACCCGCACCTGACCAGTGCAGGAGTGACTATCTAAAATAACTATAACTGCTTCTTTCCTGAAAAATCTTATCCTACAAGCCGTGCAACACAAAACACCAGCTCGAGCCAAGTCAGGAAAGAAACAGTTAAACGACATATTACTCGGGAGCCACTAAATGAAAACTAAAATGTTCTAACACAAGATAAAAAATGGGCATTCTTTCTTTAACTACGGGTGAGATGATTTCACTTTGCTTTCGCATTTTTCCACATAAATTCAAAATATGCTTTATACGTTTCTGCAGTAGATTTATCATCAATTATTATTGCTTCTGGAATTTCTGACCATAAAATAATTGCTACCTTATTTCCATAAATATTAGTCACTGATTTTGAATTTATATCTTGAGGTAAAAAACGATACTTTGCATATTTGCTTCGTATATCACTAAATAATCCTTTTCTTAATAGTACCTTCGCTCTAAGCTTTTTTCTATCTTTTCTTGCAACAAAAATGTTGGCAAATGTTGGCATTCTTTCCGTTAATTGTCCTTCTGATCCAATAATATAATGTTCTTCTCCTTCTTTACACGTCTTAAGTAAATCACTAAATACTGTCTTAATTCCCGCATATCCTCTGAATTTCAAAATGTTCTCTTTTTCTTGCTCTGCTTTCTTTAATTGTTCCAATTTAGGAATTAGTATCTTTGCACGTTCTTCTTTTTCTTTAAACATATCCAATATTTTATTTGGTTCGGCAACTGCAAAGACCTTTCTATTAGCTTCTATTACATATGAAACCAAACCCTTTTCCTGCAACCTCTTTAATGCATTATAAGTGCTTGTCCTTTCTAAGCTACTTTCTTTGGAAATTCTTCCTGCCTTTCCTTTACCAACTCTCAATAGAGTTACATATACCTTAACTTCATTATCTGTAAATCCTAAATCTCTCAATTCTTCTTCTATCATACAACATTAAA
>CAYJTE010000058.1:0-6498 GCA_964372965.1 uncultured Methanosarcinales archaeon | reverse complement strand
TGTCAAAGTTGCAAAACAAAACTAAAACGAAAAGGAGAATACACCAAAGATATCAATGATGCCACAAAACTGTTAATTTCTGGCCTGTTAAAAGAGGCCAGCTTAAAGACCCAGCACCCTTTCATCGTAATATTTATATACTGTAAAACACCTATCCCACCCAAACAAAGAGGTGTCCCATGGCAGGTCTAGAACTCGCAGAAGTCATATTAGCAGTAATAATTGGAACATTAGCCGCAATCGTCTACTCCCTTCGCATTCTAATACTGGTTGAAAGAAGAGTAGCTAGTATGGAAGAGAACATTCAAAAAATGACCCAAAAAGTATTGAATGAAGAAATAGCAATTGAGCGTGCTCTCAAAAAACGAAAATAAATTTTTCTTTTTTCAAGACTCCATAGAAATTTTTGCACTGGATCTAAAGTAACCTTTCCCCCCAATTACCCTTTATATGCATCATAAAGGATGCGCCTCTCCCGCAGGAAACAAACAAACGTAGTGACTTGATAGTGTTGCATCATTCCCCCACAAAGAAAGTCAAACCATTGGCCGTCTCACAAGAAACTTTCTACAGAGCTTATTTTAAATATATTTTAAAGTTTTGTTGAAAAATCCAGTAGCATCCATCTGAATCAATCTCTCATCATCCGAATCGATCCCTTACCATCCCAACATAATAAACAACAAAAGAGCTGTCCCTTACGGGAAACGCGAAATAAGGAACCACCCTTTTCTACGCAACCACCCATTCTGCGCAGAAATACCAACGTTTCTTTCTCTATCTTGCGTCATCTTTCTCCATCTTCACAACCACATTAACCAAAGGCAAATTTTTCAACAAAGCTCCATAGTGTTATTCTTTTTTTAGATTTTCTTTTCCAACATACACTAATAACAGTCAATAACAACAACTAAAATACAAATTATCTCTTCTTCTTCTTCTTTTTAACTACTTTATTTGGTTTGTGAATTTTTTTAAGAACATTTTTAGAACTTCTTGATCCACTTTTCTTTATTTTCTTCACCTTTTTCTCTTTCTTCTTCGCCAGAACAACTTTTTTACGATTTTGACTTTGCTTACGTCCTACTTTTTTCCGTTCCCTATACTTCTCAAGTTCAGCCTCGATATCAACTATATCTTTCTTTAAATTTATAATTTTACTCTCAGAATTATCCTGCATAAGCAGTTTTCCACATTCTGGACAATGAAACTCAAAATCCATTGCTTGGTCAAAGTTTAGCCGTACACATTTACCCGGACACGCAAAAAACAACTCTTCTGTCTCGGAGACTAGCTCTTCATTTTTAGAAACAAGTTCCTCCCGGCGCATCCGTAAATAGTTGAAAAAGACATTTTCCGGAACAATTGTCCAATAATAAATATACCATCCCTTCTCCTTGTCCTTTTTACGAGTAAAAGACACCAAATTATTATTGTACAAAATATACAACATACGCCGGATAACTTTAATATCTTTCTTTGTTTTAATAGCAAGATCAAACTCTGATACATTATCTCTCAAATTTAACTCAGAAATAAGGGGTGCTCCATCCGGTCCAAGTAGCTTCAGAAGAATCTGTTCTGTTTTTTTAGGTGGTAAACGCATAGTAATTCATTGCTAAAGAGCGACAGCGCTTTTAAAGATTTCGGTTGTTAAACTCTGCATTTACAATAAATTTTAATGACGATCAAATCCAATTCAACTCAGTTGCGTTCTAGCAATTCAAAAAATCGCAATCCCTTATATGATGCCATCGCAGTTGAACACACAAACGACTCACCGGTTTGTTCCAAATCCTCAATCATAAAAAAGAACCACTCCTCACCAGAGAATTTAACAGCAAACCACGCTTCTGCTCCAAACATTGAAGAAAATGTTCGCAGCTGTTCCACTTCCTTCCAACTGAAATATTTTTTCGATTCAGCAGTAACTTTACACTCAATAGCCAACCGTCGAACTGCATTTCCAGCCAAAATGTCAGGAGATGGATATTGAGAGGACCCCGAGCCCGCAATCCGAATACACCCCCATCCAGCTTCATTAAAGGCCCGAACCAATTCTCTTTCCCCCTTTGACCCCTTCGCTTTAGCATTAATCATCTTTTCACATCATATTTTTCATCATTACTCTATTTCTTCAATCACTCTTACTCATTAATCTTGCGCAAAAAACATAAATACCCCCATTTCCTTCACCCACAAAAAGGTGATATTAATGGCTAATGAACACACATTTGAAACATATGCTCAATCTCTAATGGGTTTTGCTCTCCAAGCAAGAAATGCCTTGGTTGATGGAAAAGATAAAGAATTTGGGATCTATTTAACAGATTTAAACCAGATGCTACGCAAAGTCCAATGGCGAAAAGGCGTAGGAATAAGAAACTTACCTGATCTAGCTGAAATAAAAGAAATGCGGGGTTATCTAACAAAAGCCGAAGCAGCCACCCGAGTTTTGCTTAAATATAATGAAGAACGACTTGAATTACAAAAAGCAAACGGAAAAATAAAAACGAGTCCTAATTCCATTCTGAACAAAAATTATACTATTTCTCAATTAACAACAAATATAGAAAAATTTCTCGCTATTCTCCTTGAAGACCTCAAGCATGTCAGAGAGATTGTAAAAACGAAGCCATGGGAAAATAATCTCATCCTTTCTCGACCAGAAAATAAATCAACACTTCTCCAATTATTAAAACGAGAAGGTTTTTACAAATCGATAAGTATAACTGAAATTCTCCCAATTATCCAACACTTAAACCTTCAGGGATACAATTTTAGTGGATGCGATCTAAGAGACGCTAATTTTGTCCTTCAAAATCTTTCTAATATCAATTTTACGAAAGCTAATCTCAAGGGGGCAAATTTATCTCGTACGAATCTGATTAATAGCAATTTTAGCAGTGCTAATATTGAAAATAGCAACCTTAGCGGGGCCGTTTTAATAGGTGCAAATTTCAAAGAAACAAATGTACGAAATGCAAATGTAGATGGTGCAAATTTCACCAATGTAAAAAATCTCACCTGGGGTCAAGTTCTTCAGATGAAAAACCTGGGCAGCACTAAAGGTCTTCCACGTTCTGAAGATGCCAACAGTAAAAATCCTAAAGCTACTGTAAAAACAATTGCAGCATAATTTTTTTATCTTTTTACGTTCCTACTCACTCAGATCAAAAACACAACTCAAAACTTAAATTTCATAAAATCTTCCGCTACAACCACATTATCAAAATAATTCTTCGCTTCCGCGAGAACCGCCCCGCTATCCTTATACCGTTGACTAATATGCGTTATAATTAACTTTTCAACATTTGATTCCGACGCAAGCAGTGCTGCATCTTTAACAGTAAGGTGCATAAATTTATCCGTCTTCTCTCGAATTTCATCAAGGTGCGTTCCCTCTGAAATAAGAACCGAACAATCCCGCGCAAGCGCG
The DNA here is from genome assembly GCA_964372965.1 of uncultured Methanosarcinales archaeon. Classification (GTDB taxonomy): domain Archaea; phylum Nanobdellota; class Nanobdellia; order Woesearchaeales; family GW2011-AR9; genus CAMAVK01. The sequence continues at coordinate 3,059 of CAYJTE010000058.1, read as the reverse complement.
TACGCCCCAGCACACAAAACTGTATCTGCCACGTAACTCACCTTTTTCCCCTTAACAACAGTAGAAACTTCATCAGGAGAAATCTTCTTCCCACTAACAGTAACATCTTCCCCATCTTGCAATCGTCCAAGCAAAGGTCCCAAAACCCCCAATTTCTCTGCCTTAGCCGCATTAACTCGTCTTTTATCTTTCTCAATTAGACTAAACCCATAACAAATAACCGAATGCTTCAAATGTCGAGCTTCCAAAACAAAATCCTCGTTTTCAAAAAATTGTCCGTCACGAACTTCTACCACTTCATGTTCTATAATATCTTTAGCAACAAACGACAGCAACATATGTTGTACAAACTTCTTCGCCCCGGGCGGTCCATAAATAATCACTTTCTTCTCTGGTTTATCAGCACCCATCGTGCTAAGTAACCCCGGTAAACCAAACACATGGTCGCCATGAAAATGTGATAAAAAAATTCTAGTAATTTTCGCTGGCTTCACCCCTGCAATACGCATCTGCCTCTGCGTTCCTTCGCCACAATCAAGAAGGATATTCTCTTTTCCACAAGATAACAAAATACCGCTGTGGTTACGTGCTTTAGTAGGTTGCATGCATCCCGTCCCTAAAAAAAGCACTTCCATCATCATAATAATTTCTCCAGTTCAAAGAGTGATCCAATCTTATCTTTATGGTCACGCCTACCCTTACGATCAACAAGAATCGCTCTAATACCTGCCTGTTCTGCCGGCTCAATATCACTCTGAATACTATCTCCAATCATCACACAATCATCCGCTCGAACTTTAAGCGTTTCAAGTACTGTGGGATAAAAAGATTCATCTGTTTTTATAACTCCCATTTCATACGACAAAAACATTTTTTCAAAATATTCAGCAAGACCAAATTTATCCAGGGCTCGCATAATAGAGAAATTGTCAGTATTTGAAATCAAAATCAATCTGTACTTCCCTTTTAATTTCGAAAGAACGGTCTTCGTCTCCGGATACAGTGACGAGAGCATCCAACTTTTATTCCACATCCCAACCAAATAATCAATATCTCCTTCTTCCGTAACCCCAAACTCTAAACAGACCGATTTAAATGCCTCATGAAGCGATGAAAATGGTTTTGTCATCATAGCTTCTTCGAGTCGAACCACAAACTCCGAGAACGGCAAATCAATGCGTAGTGTGTGTTGTACCTGTTTAGTTGGGCTCCAAACGCCATTCTCAACCAGTGTTCCCCAAAAGTCAAATAAGAGTACCTTTGTCATAATTCTTCTAGAAAACTCCCTCTATATAATTGTTTTCAAACTTTTTAGCTCTATCGTTCTGCCCCCATTAAATATATTTATTCTACTAAGGTATAACCCCACAGATAGTGGGTGTTTCTTTTGACATCCATCATTTAATTCCCAAACCCCCACCACAACCTTTTTAATATCAATAATGAAAGCGCAAGACATGGGCAAAAATAAATCCTTAAAAACCATACCCCGTTCACCAACTAAAGAACTAACTCCCGAACAAAAACTCGCCATTCTAAAAACAGTTGGAGAAGAAGTTATTAGCGAACAAGAACTTCTCACCCTTTTAAAAGAAAAAAAAGAAATTATCGCCTACGACGGATTCGAGCCATCAGGAAAGATTCATATTGCCCAAGGTATCCTCCGGTCGATTAACGTTAACAAAATGGCAAGTTGCGGTATAAAGTTCAAAATGCTCGTTGCTGACTGGCATGGTTGGGCTAACAACAAAATGGGTGGCGACCTTGATAAAATTCAAACTATCGGCAAATATTTCATCGAAGTATGGAAAGCTTCCGGCATGGATCTGAAAAGTGTTGAGTTTGTGTGGGCATCTGATCTTTTAAATAATCGCGAATATTGGAAAACTGTCATGAATATCGCCAGAACCACCACCTTAAATCGCATTTTAAGAACCACTCAGATTATGGGAAGGTCTGAAAAAGACTCTCTACAGGCATCCCAAATTTTTTACCCTTGTATGCAAGCAGCTGACATTTTCCATTTAAATGCTGACATTTGTCAGTTAGGAATGGATCAACGCAAAGTTAACATCTTAGCTCGCGAAATAGGGCCACAATTAGGGTATTATAAACCAATTGCCATGCATCACCACATGTTAATGGGACTCGGTGAGCCAATCATAAGTGAAGATCCAATTGAGCGCGCGATAGCCATGAAAATGTCCAAATCAAAACCTGACACTTGTATTTTTATGACTGATACAGAAGAAGACATCAAACGCAAGTTTAAAAAAGCATATTGCCCGGAAAATCAAGCCAAGGACAATCCCATTCTTGAATATTGCAAATACATCATCTTTGAAAAATACTCCGAGTTCAAAATTGAACGTCCTGAGAAATACGGTGGCAATCTCATATTTAATACGTACAAAGATCTTGAATCAAGTTATATTCAAGGCAATGTCCATCCCATGGACTTGAAAACAGCTACGAGCAAATATATCAACGAGCTTTTAATTCCCATTCGCGAATACTTTGAGAAAAATCCAACTGCAAAAAAACTGAAAGAACAAGTTGAAAGTTTTGCCGTAACAAGGTAGTATTTTGCACTTTTTTTAATTTTTCCTTCTTGATTTGATAATTTCAACACTTTTAACATATCTAATCGAGTTCCATTCAGGGATTCTATCCAGGAATGTATACGGCAAATCCCCTTTTATCGTGTGCAACTCACTTCAATAATAAACTATGTGGAAAATGGAACAAGTCTCAACGAAGCTTTAAACCAAGGCCCTTTCTTTGATCCTATGTTTCGTGCTTTTGTCTCTATTGGAGAGAGGACAGGGAGCCTCGATACCATGTTTATCCACCTTAGCACATTCATGAAAAGAGAAGATCTACATTCCAAAACAGCCACGCAAGAAGCGTATCGGTTCTTCATTTCACAAGGAGCCACAAAAACAATGGCCAAAGAAGCAGTAGCCAATTCCTACCCTAGCACCTAGCATTTAATAAATATAAAAACACTACTTCTATTTCTCTACACTAATTCTCTCTCCTTACACTAATTCTATCTC
>CAYJTE010000057.1:1994-6499 GCA_964372965.1 uncultured Methanosarcinales archaeon | reverse complement strand
AAATAATTATCGAAGATAAAGCAGATATGGTGTTAGGGTCCAGAATGATTGGAGTAACCATGTTTAATACCAGCATGCCTCTCTACAAATATATCGGAAACAAAGGTCTAACTTTACTTGAAAACATTGCCTTTCGAACTAAATTTTCCGAGTTTCACACTGGATACATTGCCTATGGCAGAAAAGCATTAGAAACCATCCACTTCGACAAGCTTGATAATCGCTTTCACTTTGATGGGAATATGATAATTATGGCAATCATTCACCATTTGAGAATTGATGAAGTCAAAGTCCCCATAATCTACGAAGATGAAGAATCGCATTTGAAAGCTTTTAGTTACGCTAAAGATGTTATCAGAACCATCTGGCGCTATAAAAGAGGGTATTATCACAAACTAAAATAAAATTTAAAGCCTTCTAACGTAGTCAATGCACAAAGAGTATTCAATTAACCTTAAACACAAACCCACCATTTTGTATCTGCTGAACCGGACTAAACCCCCCCGATTCCACCATAGAATTAAGTAATCCTTCTGCCTCACCAATCGCCGCCTCCGAACTCACATTCTGCGCCTTCCACAAATTCAACGCCCCCACTTCGAAGACCAAATACTCATAACCCTCCGTTTTGAGAAATGTATGAAGAGCAGTAGCATTAGTATGTATAATGTCTGAGCGAAAAGAGGTTACAGGTAAGCACCACTCACAACTATATTTGTCCATCCCAATAATTTCTCCTGCTTTGTTCCCAAACGAAAATACAGACGTACCGACTGGAAGTGCGGTCTTCAACCATACATAGAGTTGGAGTTCCTGCGCACTACTCCAGCTTACTCCTGGTGGCCACTGTGCCTTTGCATTTTGATTATATTTAGCTGTAAAAGAGGTGAAAAACACTCCTATCACTACTATCACCATAATAATAATCCCCACATGAGCCAGTTTTAATTTTGAACCAATTGATTGTAAAAACTGAACTCCGACCCATGAAAGCATTGCAACGGGAATAGCAAGAAGCAGCCAAAATCGAAACGCATACAACCCTACTGGCAAATCAAACGTCATACTGTTTGTACCCAAAAATGTAAAAATAAACCACGCCATCCCAACTCCTACCCAATAGTTTTCTCGCTTGCAAACATCACGAAATTTCCACATTATAAACACGAGTGCACACAAAAGCAAAATAGAAACAACAACCCCCCACCCCACCTGCACATTAATCATCCCAAATGGTTCCGCAAAAAAGAAGTCTTTAAACGCATACGCTCGCGTTGCCGTACCTTGGTTAGGGGGAAAATATTTTTGAATCATCCCCAAAATAGTTCCTTGTGCAGACTGAATCACACTATATTTACCAGAACTAAGAATTTGGCCTGTGTGCCGTGAAAGTACCGCACTAGCATGCGTAGCCCACCACAGAAGCGACACCACAAACCCTCCAAACAAACCAGCAACCGCAGGAAATTGCACTTTCTTCATATACACTGATTTAACCAAAATATAAAGTACAATCATAATCGCAACTTTAAGACCTTCATCCGGGTGCGTCAGAAAAATCGAAGCAACCACAATCATCGCCGCCGCAACCCATTTTCGATCATGAGCAGTCATCTCCAAGCAATAAATAGCCACAAAAAACAGTACAATTGAGAGCGTATGCGCCCAAATAAAATGCGTAAAAAAGGAGGGGATTGCCATAAGAACAAATGTTGAAAACAGTGCCCCCGACCGTTCAACTCCAAAAGATCGCATCATAAAATAAAAGAACAAAATTCCAAGCGCGATAAAAAGCGCATTATAAAATTTCAAAACAAACGAAACTGACGGTTCCACTTGATGTAAAATCCCCAGCCACATTTCATACCCAGGAGGGTAGGGATCTAAGAATTTCACATTATAATTAACCGGATCATCAAGTGTTTTCGCATGTGCAATAAAGCTCACTCCAACCGAATGCGTCCATGGATCTTCATTTTCCAAGTAAGGGTATCCAAACGCTCCACTCGTATACATAAACAGACTAATCAAAAACAGAGCAACAGCACCAAGAGCAAAGATATCTTCTTTGGTCAGTTTGAACGACATCGATGTAAAATCAGAAAGCAACTCCTTACGTTTCCAAATAACGATTCCAAAATCCAGCAGCAGAGCAACACCCGCAAAAATCTTCCAATCAATAACAATCCCCAGCAGCTGAAAGACAACCCCCAAAACAACAACCATCCCAAGACCAATCCCCAATCGAATAACTATACGTTCAATAATCGATCTTGACTCCTTCCAACGAACCATCGAAGTAAGAACAAAGCCAAAACTAAGGGTTAAAAACAAAAAGAGGATAATCGACGCAAACATCTGATTTTAAAGTAATAAACTATTTAAATAGTTTGCTGTTCTGCATTAAATATGAAAGTCATCATCACAATCCCTGCCTTTAACGAAGAAAAGACACTTCCCAAAGTGATAGCCGAGATAAAAGAAGTAATCAAACCATTACCCTACAATTTTATCTTTTTGGTAGCAAATGACGGTTCAACCGATAAAACGATCGAAGTTGCCAAAAAAGCTGGAGCAAAAGTCGTCTCAAATGGTCGAAATCGCGGTCTTGCTGAAACCTTCAAACTTGAAATGAGTGAGTGCCTAAAGCTAAATCCAGACATCATTATTCATACCGATGCCGACGGTCAATACGACCCCAAACACATTCCCGAGTTCATCAAAAAGATTCAAGACGGTAGTGACTTAGTCCTCGGAAGTCGCTTTACTGGCGACATGGAACATATGCCTTTCTTAAAAAGAATTGGAAATAAAGCATTTGCAAGAGTCTTAAGTAAACTCACCCACACTCACATAACTGACTCCACCACTGGATATCGAGCCTTCACTCCTCAAGTAGCGAGAGACATAAATTACATCAACACCTTCACCTATACTCAAGAGCAAATAATCAAAGCTGCTAAGTTAGGATTTAAAATAACCGAAATCTCAATCAACAGCCGTCATACCAGAGAGTCCCGTCTTTTCAAAAATCCCCTAGAATATGCCATAAAAGCGTGGATTAACATCTTTCGCATCTATCGCGACTACGATCCGCTATCCTTTTTTGGGCGAATCGGAGTAATTCTTCTAGTAGCAGGACTTCTGATGGGTGTATGGGTACTCTACACCATAACAACTACTGGTGGTGTTGGTGGAATACCGCGAGTAATACTCTCCGCCGTTTTATTACTAAGCGGAGTACAGATTATCTTATTTGGATTCCTCGCTGACATGTTCAAACGGTAAAAGTCACCTTAAACAGCGTGAACATCGCAGAGCTACAAGCAGACGTGACATTCACTGAGTTAGTTTCTAAGAAAGTGAGTTCAGCAGCAGTGAAATATAGATTGGTGCCATAATAATACTTCTGATAATAATTCGAAATACATTTTCATCAATCAAAAATAAGAAAAGAAAAATTTAATATATTTATTCCGCCAGTGCAAAAAAAGTATATCTTTCTGTACAAAAACAAGATGTACAGAAACAAGAAAACAGGAAGCCACCTATTTTTTGGTCAGAAAATCTCTTATTTTCTTAAATAATACCCTCCTTATCTTCTTAAATAACACCCTCCTTATCTTCTTAAATAATACCCTCCTTATTTCTTGTATTTTACGAGTGGTTGGTTTTTTTTGACATCCCTAACAAAAATCAAACTCGTTTTCTACCATACCTCCATCTTCGAAATCGCCACCAGACACAGATTCTTTAAATCAATTTTATCCAACTCCTTCTCTATCTGCAATTTAGTAGACCGGGTAACTGGATCCTTTGGCCCAAGTAAACAACATATTTCGGGACCTTTTGATGTTTCATAGGTTCCAATTTTGTGTGCAATCGCAATGGTTTCCTGCTTATCATACACAAGAACCGGACGTAAAATAGGGGTAGATATAAATGAAGTAATAGTTGTCAAATTTGACAATGTCTGGCTCGACACTTGCCCTAAATTTTCGCCAGTAATTAAAAATCGCGCTCCTTCACGTTCACAGAGCATTTCCGCACAGGTAAGCATCGCAATCTTTCCTAATACATAATAATTTCGGTGATCACATCGAGTTGCAAGAGTTGTAAACACTTCCGTAAACGGGACAAAAAGTATTTTCTCAACTTTAAGATAAGTAGCAAGAGTCTTCACTTTCTCTATTTCTGATCCATCTGTAAGAGATTTTTGATGAAAATGAACCGCAATAACCTGTAACCGATCAGATACAATATGGATTGCAACCGGACTATCTATCCCCCCTGAAAGAAGTGCTATTCCTTTATCCATACCATTTATTCCTTTATCCATACCATTTAAACACAGTTTTGTCTATATAATATTTCCCTTTTCTGTAAAAACAAGATTAAACCTCCTTTAAATATGTTTATTCCGCTATACAAGAAAAGTATGCATTTCTGCACAATAACAAGACATACAGAAACAATAACAAGATATACAGAAACAATAACAAGAT
>CAYJTE010000057.1:0-1894 GCA_964372965.1 uncultured Methanosarcinales archaeon | reverse complement strand
ACAATAACAAGACATACAGAAACAATAACAAGATATACAGAAACAATAACAAGATATACAGAAACAATAACAAGACATACAGAAACAAGAGGTACAGAAACAATAACAAGATGTACAGAAACAAGATATACAGAAACAATAACAAGACATACAGAAACAATAACACAGGAAGCTACCTATTTTTTGATCAGAAAATCTCTTATTTTCTCAAATAAGGTACTCTCCTTATTTTGTGTGTTTTACTAATAGTGTGCGTTTTTTTTGACTAAATTAAAGAACTCTCATCACGCACGCTCAACATATTCCTAACCTCATACTTAATCTCTCAGCATATTCAGCAGGCACTTCTCGAGGAGTATCAAAAATATTCACATGTGCTTTTTGTTCAGAAGCACTATACCTCACTTCTCTTTCCGTACATAGCGGTGTAACCACCCCCGTAACCAAAAAAAATGTATTCCGGATCATCTCCCTCAAGTTTATAGACGCAAGTGCGGTATCTTTTTGGTGCTCCACCCTAATATTGGTACAAATATTTTCCAATGCCTCATGTTTCGATGTGTTAAAACCATCAAGTACCACATTTGACCGTACCGTTTTAACATGAACGGAATGCACATGTGGTACATTCGATTCGAGCCACTGATACAACTCCTTAAAATAAATACGATGCTTCGTGAGTCCATAACTCCCTCGCAATTCAAGCGGATAACCAAAAAACGTACCCCTATACTGAGCAAGACTCTCTCCATAGGGTGATATTGATATATAAGCCTGAACAATTACCCTATCTCTATGTAATTCATCAGACATAAGAATACCATAATTACGAACACCAACCATCAAACAAGTTACACATCGTGACTCATCCTTCTGTGTTAGAAAATTATCATTCAACCCTGTAATCCCAGTACATTTTCCTTCCGAAACCAACTCCACTCGTGAATGATCCGATAGTAATTCTTGATACATTTGCACACCAACAAAACCAAAAGTGTTATCACTATATAAGAGTTATGTTTTTTATCCCACCTTTATGATACTATTTTCACACAAAACAAGCAAAAATATCCCTCTTCTTTGTTCCAATACAAAAATAACGCAGTCCTTCCACAAGAAAGCAGCCATCACCTCTAAGCACAGATAAAATCTCCACTTTATTTTGCGTGTCAAATCAAATAAGCAGGAATCCCCATCCCTTTGGGTGGAGATATTTTCCGCAGGAAAGCTCAGAACGGCAGTGACACTGGCCTCCTTTCAGTATTTTCTTTAAAAGTATGGATTTTTGCGCATCTATATTTTTTGTAGCTCCTTTTCACAATTTTCCGTATCACCCACTCGCAGAAGAGTTGCAGCTATCAAAAATAATTTTTCTCTTTTTCGTTCATTTGTGTACAAATATTGTACAAATACTGTACTGATATACCTGCACTACCATATCTTATGCGTATCACCAAGTCATTCTTTTCATAGTATAGCTATATCAAAAATCGGCAAAAGATGTCCATTCAAAAATAATTTCAACGAATAGGGATATTTTCTCGTCGGGAAAATAGAAAAGTGAAAAAGAAGTTGAATAATATTTTTTCTATCGACGGAAATAATCATAAAAACAAAAGCTTAAAAACAATAAGATCCTCCCAATCCTTAGAAAAAAGAGAAGAGGTGATTAAATAAACATGGCGGCAAAGAAAGCAGTTAAAAAAGTAGCAAAGAAAAAAAGTAAGAAGAAATAAAATTCTTCACCCGCGTAGCGGTGCTTTCCTCATCATTTTTTTATTTTTCATTTTCAACAAATTCTCTTTTTTCATCATCATACATTCCCTCCTGCATATCTTCAAATATATTTATTACTCACTGGGTCTAATACAAGAAAGACTGCGGTCTTTCTGTA
>CAYJTE010000056.1:6310-6530 GCA_964372965.1 uncultured Methanosarcinales archaeon | reverse complement strand
CATCCCCATCTGAACAGAAATGGGAACACCCATTTCTTGTGTTGAGCCCGAAGGGCGATCACCAGCGGTGGGCGGTTTTTTTGACAATTGGAGATTTTCTGACCAGAAAATAGGTAGCTTTCTGTTTTCTTGTTTCTGCACGTCTTGTTTTTGTGCAGAAAGGCACATCTTTCTTGCACTGGCGGAATAAACATATTTAACTCAGATGATGAATATATAG
>CAYJTE010000056.1:0-6210 GCA_964372965.1 uncultured Methanosarcinales archaeon | reverse complement strand
GTTAGGGTGGATATAGGTTAGGGTGGATATAGGTTAGGGTGGATATAGGTTAGGGTGGATATAGGTTAGGGCGGAGTTATTGTATGTTATTAAATGGGGTGCCAGGCTTATTTTAGAATTACAACCGGTGATTAAAAATAAATAAAGAAAAAAAATTTCTTATAGCATTGTTCGGATGTTTTCAATGTTGGATGCTACATCTTTGCCTTTCTTGGTTAATTCAAGTAATTTGAGTCGACCTTCTTTTTTGAAGTTAATTAACTCGGCTTTTTGCATTTCTTGTAGAATTTTTACAACATGCGAATATGTGCAATCAATTTGCTTTGCAAGTACTGATGCGTATACACTACTGCTTGCGTTTTTTAGCTCAACTAGCATCATGGCTGGTTTTTCTCGGAAAAACACATCAAAAATTACTTTTCTTCTATCTCTGTCTTTCAATTTGGTTGCACCCCCTCTTGTATCATCCACCCCCTCTTCTAGTGGTTCTTGTTAAACAGTGATATTTAAAGCTTTACTATGTTAGATATATGTTTTCAAGTTTTTCTTGTAGTATGCGCTTTTGGTTCTCACTGTTTGGGTTTCCGGCTCAGATATGTGGTTTTGGATAGATATTTTTCAGTTACGGTTGTTTTTAAAGGTTTGTTGTGGTTTTTTACAGGGGGGTTTTTGAGGCACTTTTTTACTATTTTTGTCGTGCTAGAATCCCTTTTATATTTGGTACTCTTTGGTGGGGGTAAAATGTCTTTTTTTGTTTATGGTTTTAGGGTTGTGGACTATGAATTTTGTTGCTGTCCTTTTTGAGGTGTTGTTTTATTTTCTTGTTTTGTATTTTTGGTGCCATTTTTTGTATAAGTTCTATTGATTTTTGCTGTTTATTATATTTTTATTTTCTTCATTTTTTAACTTGATTACAATAAGCCTTATATTATCCTTCTGTTGTGGTCTTTTATGGATAGTTTGGAGGTTAAAAATGGTGTAGATGCTAAGGTTAGCGCTAATGATAGTTCAAATGTTCGTTGGTTTTTTCCGTTTGATACTATTCGTGGCCCTCAAGAACATTTACTTACTGATATGGATGTAGCTTTTCGCGAGAGAAAAATTCTTTTGGCGCAGGCGCCAACGGGTCTTGGAAAGACAGCATGTGCACTTGCGGCTGCGGTGTGCGAAGCACGGAAATCTTCCAAAAAGGTATTTTTTCTTACTAACCGTCATACACAGCATCGGATTGCTATTGATACACTACGTCTTATGAAACAGAAGATTGGTTCTGAGATTATTGTGGCTGATTTGGTTGGGAAAAAACATATGTGTTTGCAGAGTGTGGCGGATTTGTTTGGCTCTGATTTTGGTGAATATTGTAAGGCAGTGGTGGAAAAGGGTGAGTGTGTTTATTATGAGAGAGTTCGTTCGAAAAAGGCGCTGACGGTTGAAGGACAGTTTGTACTTCGAGATCTTATGGTACGAAGTCCGATGCATACTGAGGAACTCATGACTCTATCACGTGATAAAGAGATGTGTGGATATGAACTTGCGGGTGCACTGGCTGGTAGAGCGGATGTTGTTGTGTGTGACTATAATTATATTTTTTCTGAACATGTGCGAAGTGGTTTATTTTCGAAGATGGAAATTGCACTGGAAGATGTTATTGTGATTGTGGATGAAGCTCATAATTTGCCAAATCGAATGCAGGAGATGTTGTCGAGTCAGCTGACAACGTTCATGCTCAAAAATGGAATTTTGGAAGCGAAGAAGTTTGGATATCATGGTGTTATTGAGTGGTTGTCTCATTTGGTTCGGATTGTGGTTGATTTGTCTGTTTTTGAAGGTCGTGATAAAGAGAAAATTGTTTTGAAGCGAGAGTTTATATCTCTTGTTGAGAAGAATGTTTCATATGATAAGTTGCTCGATGAGTTACTTTTTGCGGCTGATGAAATTCGAAAGAAACAACGCAAGAGCGCGCTTGGGGGCATTGCGTCCTTTCTCTCTGCTTGGCAAGGCGAGGATATTGGTTATGTTCGCATTTTGCAAGAAAAGGAGACGAAGTTTGGACCACTGGCGGTATTATCGTATAGCTGTCTTGATGCGAGTTTAGTTACACGGATGGTGTTTGATCGAGTTTATGCGGGTGTTCTTATGAGTGGGACACTTACTCCCACATTTATGTATAGAGATGTTTTGGGGATTTCTCGTGCTGTTCTTAAAGAATATCAGTCCCCTTTTGCTCTGGAGAATCGTTTGTCACTGGTTATTCCGGAGACGTCTACTAAATATACTGGTCGTAGTGATGAGATGTTTGTTAAAATTGCTGAGCGGTGTATGGAGATTGAGAAGTTGGTTTCGGGTAATATTGCATTTTTTTTTCCGTCCTATGATTTGCGTGATAAAATAATGAGTAAGTTTGTATCTTCTAAAAAATTTTTTGTTGAAAAAGGTGAGATGAGTAAAGATGAAAAAGAGGTTTTTATCTCCGGCTTTCGTGAGGTTGCGCAGGGGGGTTATGGAGTGTTACTTGGCGTTGCAGGTGCGAATTTTGCGGAAGGTGTTGATTTTCCCGGTGATTTATTGAAGGCGGTTGTGGTTGTGGGGCTGCCATTACCTAAACCAGATTTACAAATGAAGGCACTTATTGATTATTATGGCTTAAAATTTGGCAAGGGCTGGGAGTATGGTTATACTTATCCTGCTATGGCTAAATGTGTTCAAAGCGCAGGTAGATGTATTCGTCTGGAAACTGATAGAGGTCTTGTGGTGTATTTAGATGAACGTTTTGCGTGGCCACAATATTATTCTTGTTTACCTCGTGAAGGGCTGAGGGTTGTGAGGGATTTTGGGAGTCTTATTAGGATGTTTTTTGAGAATAGGGTTGTTTGACTGCGTCTCCTTGCTATTGATGGGAGATATTATTCAATTTAGTATACAAAAATCACTTATATGTATACTGGAGTTTAGAATAGTAACATTTATATATCCTTCTTCCATTCTTAGTGTGGGGATAAAGAAGTAATAGATGTTAGGGTCTCGATGTGGATCTACCCCTTCCCTCTCTTCATCGAGCCTTTTTTCTTTTTTCTATATTTGGGGTGTTTGTTTTTCGGGTCTCCTTTCGAAGGGTGTGTTTTGTTTTTTATGACGATGTTTTACCAAAAGATTTATTAATGAATAAATCATTATTTTGTTTATACTAAAGAGGTGTATTGATATGTTTTCATCGGATCAACCAAATACTGGTCGTCATATGCGGTTTTATGTTGTAATGGCAACGCTCGTTATTGGGGGAATATTCTTTTTTTTGCTTATGAATAATGGCGAAGGAAGTTTTACCAGTACTGTTGGTAAGGCGATTGACTCTACTTCGTTGAGTTCAGGTGATTTAGAGGATGGTTCTGCTGCTCAAGTTAGTTCGAAAGGGGTGTCAAAGGATGCGCATAGAGTTACTGTGAAAATGGATGTTAATGTGATTCCAACCTTTAAGAAGAAAGTTTCTATTGGAGATCTTACTGTTAAATTTAGGGATGTTGAAAATCAAATAACTGTTAATGATGATCGGCTTGAACTTCATAATCTTGATTCTGTTGAGCTTAAGGTATCGGGTTTTGAGGGAGATGCAAATGTTGATGCTCTTGGTCTTTCTCTGGATGGGATGGCACGAAGAATTGAGGTTAATGGTGTAGTTCTTGCTTCTGCTAAGGATATTAAGGTTTCGTTTGGAAAGATTTCTTATGATTATGCGGACTTTGATCAACTTGTTATTTCGGATATTTCGATTGCTTCTGCAAGTGGTGATGTGACAGTTTCTGATCGTTTAAGTTATAAACTTGATGGTGAAAGTATTGGTCTTTATAATGTTCAAGGACGACTAACATTTGATCAAGTTGGTTCGAGTACCACTTCGTTAGAAGGCTCGGCTAAGGGTATCGATTTGGCAGGTGAGGTTCTTAGTTTAGAAGTGAGGTAATGTTTATTTTTAGTTTTTTATTACATTGGGTTGGCATGTTGGTTTAGGGGTCCTGTGTTGCATAACTCAGTATGGGTTTTGCTATACCTGTTTATAGTGTTTCATCTTCTGCTATGCTAAAAATAGGATTTTGGCTTATGATATAATTCTTTTTTCTGATCTTGCGCGTATTTGTTCACCAAATTTGTGCTTAACCGCACTAAGTAATATTCAAAAATCCGTGTTGAAAAATCGCCGAATACAAGAAAGACTGCGGTCTTTTTGTACATATATGAATGTAAACACGTTTATATCTTGTACCCCGCAGCTTGCTGCGAAGTGAGGAAGCGAACGGCGGGTAGGTGATTTTAGGATTTTTGTTTTATTAATATCTCATTTTGAAATTTAGGTGTGGAACGAGCCCAGAGTTGTCTACACTTTTGGTGCGATCATTGCTTGGGTTATTTTTCGGATTAGCGTTGGGATAGCGTGTTTTTAAATTGATGTCTACATTTCCAAAATGGTACGTTGCGCCAAGTGAAAATTCAGTCGATAATTGTTCCAATATGTTGATGTTAAGACCTATGGCTGCTGTTGGTCCCAAGGTGTATCCTTTAGTGTTTGCGGTAGAGTTCATATCTCTATATGCATCTAGTAAATTAAGGACTTCTTTCCAGGTTATAACTCCGCCTTCCGCATAATTTTCAGCCTGCACGTGAAAGGAGAACTGAGAATCTGCATTTAGATATGTGGCACTAAGACCGATTTCGGTGAATACGTTTATTGGCAGATATCCAGTTTGAGTGTATTGTCTGAGTGTTAATTTGGTTTGAAGGTATATATTGAGGAATTGTGTCCATTTTTGGTTAGTATCACCAAAATCGAATTGTTCGGTTTTAGCAGGGGTTGTTCTGGTTTCTTCAAGACCACCAATGAGATGAGAAGATATACCCGATATTTCAAGGTTAAGCCCTAGTTGGGGTATTAGTTGATATTCAGAACTGAGTGCGAGAAGTGGAAGGTGGTGATTGATACGCACAAATTCAGTAGTGCCTGGCATTGATGCATTGTAGATTGAAACTTCGTCATGTGCAAATTTGTCCAGCTCGCCAGTTACGGTTTGGGTGTAGCTGATTCCGAGGCCGAATTTGAACTGATCTTGTTTGGAGTGCGATATAGTTGGTGCTGTGAGGAGGAGTGAGCTTAGGGCGATAGTATCTCGGTATCTGTTATTGTAGTTACTCATGAGTACTTTTTTGTGATAATTAGTTTAAAAATAGATGTATCTTGCAATAGGTAAATTGTAAAGTAATATATCGCTCAATCATAATACTTATAAACTTCTTCATGACTACTTATAAGTTATTATAATTTGTGGAGGAGATTTTATGACTCATTATATTGTGGGAATTGAAGATAAGGCACCACTGCGAGAGAGCTTTAACGCGACTTTTGCAGGTGCGATTAGGTCGCTTGAACGACAGAAGAAAATTTCTGCTGGTTCGTATGCTGTTGAAACGCATGAGTCGCCTTTAGAGTGTATTAGGTCTTTGTCTTTTCGTAATAAAATGGGTTTAGGAGGTGACAAAAGTCTTAGTACGATTGTGGCTGATTATGTAATGGTTAATAACAGGTCACCTGTTGATAAAGATACACGTCCTTCACTTTATTTGTTGCATGAACAATCTAAACGTGATCCTGCTGTTTTGGCTCAAGTTCCATTGATTATTGTGTATAGCGGTAAACCGGCGGAGGAGATTATTTTTGACTCTTCTTTTATTTTGTTTACTGATTTAGCCAATCAATACCCTGCTGCTACTCCGGTTATTGGTTATCGTGGAAAGACGGGTGATTTGCAAGGTGATGTTATTGATTTGTTTGGAATTATTCAAAGTGTTGATTTGGCAGTTAAGGCTGCTGGATCGGTTGATAATTTCCGGTGCGTAAATCACAAAACAGTGAGTAATACGAAGTATATTCTCAAAAATTTTCGGTTTTAGTTTTAGTTTTTTTTGTTTTATTAGAATCTGTAGAAAATATCGTTGAGACTGCAAGAAGGCCCGGCTTTCTTTCTATTTTTAATCGAAGGTGCTATCAAGTCATTTCGTTGCTCTCGTTTCTAGTCACTCGCTGTGTTCGTTTCTAGTCACTCACTGTGTTCGTTTTTGAGTTGCCTACTTGGCAACTGTGAGTTACCTTACAGCAACCGTGAGTTGCCGTACAGCAACTTGCCTAAAGGCAAGTGCTCCCGCAGAGTGTGTTCTCACTGTCGT
>CAYJTE010000055.1:3259-6611 GCA_964372965.1 uncultured Methanosarcinales archaeon | reverse complement strand
ATAAACCTAAACCTCCAAAAGCACAAAATCATGCTCAGCAAATTCGAACTTAGACGCAAACTCTTCCATCTGGTATTAGGAACCATCCTCTCCGCTATAATCTGGCTAGAACTCGCAACCCCACTCATGTTTTTCATAATAACCCTCCTCGGCCTCATTACAATCCTAATTGCCAAATCACACCCCCTTCCCTTCATAACCCCCCTACTAAACAGCTTCGAGCGCAAAGAGCATCTAACCAAATTCCCCGGAAAAGGAATATTTTTCTTTTTTCTCTCAGCAACACTATGTCTTTTCTTGTTTCCAAAAAACATCACTGTTGCATCTTTACTCATACTCACCTTTGGCGACGCCACAGCTCATTTAATTGGCGCAGGGTACGGAAAAATCCCCAATTTTTTCAGTATTGATCCCAATCGAAAAATAGAAGGGCTCATCTCATCCATAATAGTTGCAACCATCGTAGCAACCCCCTTTGTCACTATCATCCCTGCATTTATCGGAGCAAGTATAGCCCTTCTTATAGAATCAATTGCAATCCAAACACCCTATATTCCAATTGATGATAATCTGTTAATCCCGTTAACCTCAGGGACAGTCATATACCTGTTAACAGTAATACTTTAACAGCAATATAACAGTAATACTTTAACAGCAATATAACAGCAATATTTTCACAGTAATAAATTATTCCGTCTCCCCAAAGCAAACAATAACTTTTATAAATCAACTAAAAAAACCAAAGAATGCAGAAATGTAGGGTTGCTCCCCTGAATCTGACAAAAGTAAAACCAAAATCGAAAGAAGAGTTATAATCGATCTAATGGAGGCAAAATAACATGGGAATATACAAATACATTCGAGAAGCATGGAAAAAACCACGAGAAGCACAAGGAGATTTATTCAAAGAACGACTCGTCGCCTGGAGACGAGAACCCGTAACCGTTGTTCTAGACCATCCAACCCGACTTGATCGCGCCCGCGCACTTGGCTACAAAGCAAAACAGGGCTATATCATGGTACGTCAAAGAGTATCAAGAGGTGGACACACAAGGCCTGACTTTGCTGGTGGAAGACGTCCAAAACGATTTACTCAAAGACTTAATCTTAAGAAAAATTATCAAACCATCGCCGAAGAGCGTGCACAAGGAAAGTTCGAAAATCTCTCCGTACTAAACTCATACGAGCTTGTAAAAGATGGAAAACACGCATGGTTTGAAGTAATTATGGTTGATCCAAATCATCCAGTAATCAAAGCTGATCCTAGAATCAATTGGATTTGTGCAGCGAAGAACCAAAATCGTGTATACCACGGAAAAACCTCTGCTGGTAGAAAAGGCCGGGGCATGCGCGGATAATAATTATCTTTTTTCATTTCTTTCCAGAGTATGACATAATCTTTCCAGAGTATGACATAAGAAAAGCAAAGTCTTTCAGTACAGAAAATGAGTAGCTTGTTCATTTCTTGTACCACACAGCTGTTGCTGATAAGCAACCCCAGAAACCTCCGTTTCTTATGTGCTGCGATTAGGATTTTTATTTTCTTCTTTTACCTATTTTCACCATATTTTCCCCAACTACCCACTACCTTTTTATAATCAAACTAATTCACCACACAAAATGCACCAACCACACTCACAACCCCAAAAAAGTCTCTTTAAAATTATTTTCTCCATCCTCAAAGACAAACGTCTATATCTCTACCTGTTCTTAGACCTCCTCCTCATTGGAACTCTATATGTTTCCGTCACCTCATTTGGCGATTACATCCAAACAAAATCAACTATTATGAACGGAATCGATTTCCAAAATATCATGCAACAAGATCAAACTCAAGCCCTAACTGCCTTAACCGAACTGAAATCCTTTCTTATCATATTCATGATAATTATCATCTCACTTATCATTGGAACACTGACCCTCTACTCACTGCTCCAAGCAATCATTTGGGCGGACATACAAAAAGAGAAACTCCATAAAATTGCAAGATGGATACCCTTCCATATAATCCTTATATTTCCCCTTGCACTCTTTCTCCTACTAATTGCCGCAATCAATCTCATGCTTGGGTTCCTAATCTCACTACTCCCTCAAACTATTGAAACCATTCTTCATAATTTTCTCACTCTATTTTTGTTTGCACTGTTCATAATTTTTCTAAACACTATCTACAAAAAATACCAGGAAAGAAAACTCATGTGGGCAAGTATTGGAGACGCCATAACAGAAATTAACCAAAATAAAAAGAAGCTCTCACTTATCGCCTTTCTCTCTTCACTTGCCTTCATGGCAATTAGTTTTCTTCTATTCCCCTTCCAGCTCCTTAATTTAAGCCAAAACACAACCTATTTCATCTCTATACCCCTCTACCTCTTAATAATGGGAGTTCTGCGTTTAGTCGTCGCAGAACACCTCCGCTCCACAGAAACCTTTATAAATAAATAACCAAACGAACCAATAACATGTTCTACATTGTAAAAGTCAAAGACTACATTCGTGTACCTCCTGCAATGTTTAATTACGGTAAGCAAGACGCCGTACTCAGAAACATCAAAGCAGCCTATGACAACCACGTCTCCAAAGAGTTTGGCTATGTAGTAGGCGTAATTAGTATTGGCAACATCAATGAGGGAGTAATTATTCCCGGAGACGGAGCAGGCTACTACGAAACAGAATTTGAATTACTAGTATTTAGACCAGAAGTAAACGAGCTTGTCTATGGAAAAATTCGTGATATCACTGATTTTGGAGCTTTCCTTGATATTGGCGGAGTAGAAGGAATGGTACACATCTCCCAGAGCATGGACGATTTTGTCTCATTCAGTAAAGAAAAGGTACTTCAAGGTAAAAAAACCAATCAAAGTATCAAAGTTGGCGACAGATGCAAAGCACGCATCATTGCCGTTTCATACAAAGACCAAAACAACCCTAAAATTGGTCTAACCATGCGTCAAGATGGACTAGGAAAAGTAGAGTGGCTTGAACAAATGCAAGCCCAACCCAAAGCCAAAGAAGCATCATAAGCATCATAAGCATCATAAATAAGAGGCAACACAAACTCATAAAAATGGTAAAAAGAAAAGTCTGCAAACGCTGTAAACTCTTCGTTGATGGAAATGAATGCTCATGTGGCTCAACTTCATTTACAACCACATTCCAAGGGCGCTTGATCATCACTGATGCAGTAAATTCGCAGATAGCCAAAAACGTCAACATCCAGCAAAAAGGGGAATACGCAATTAAAATTCGCTAACTCAAATTCGCTAACCAATTATAACACCGCTAAATCCAATTATTAAACAACCAATTTAACAAACAACCAATTTAACAAACAACCAATTTAACAAACAAC
>CAYJTE010000055.1:0-3159 GCA_964372965.1 uncultured Methanosarcinales archaeon | reverse complement strand
AAACAACCAATTTAACAAACAACCAATTTAACAAACAACCAATTTAACAAACAACCAATTTAACAAACAACAAAACACAAACTATCTGATTAATAGGTGAAATAAATGCAATTTAATGTAACTGAGAAAAAAGAAAATCCCTTCTTTAAAAGAATCGAAGTAAAAGCGCACGCAATCTTCGAAAAACAAACTCCTAGTAATCACGACATAGCTCAAGCAGTAGCCAAAGCCGTAGGAACAGACGTCAAAAACGTTGTTGTAAAACATATCACTACTAAATTTGGATCAACAACCGCTGACATCGAAGCACTTGCCTATAAAGACGAAGCAGCCCGCAAAGCCGCAGAGCCAATCACCAGCTACATTAAAAAGAAGTTAGCAGAAGAAGCAAAGAAAGCCAAGGAGAGTGCATAACATGGCCGCCCCCGTAAAAAAACCAGTAGCCAAATCAGGTGGCGCAAAAGCAAAAAAGAAAGGTCCATCCATCGCAAAATTATACGACATCAGTGGACCAAAAATCTCTCGGAAAAACAAATTCTGCCCTAAATGCGGACCGGGATATTTTATGGCAAATCACGGAACAAGAATTGTCTGCGGCAAATGTGCATATACCGAGTATATCAAAAGTAAATAGTTTTTTAATATTTTCAATTAAAAACCATCAGAGCCAGTGTTTGCAGACTAGCCGTGCACGAGCAGGTCCTCCCCGCCGACCTCGCAAGCAAATATCACGGCACATTTCTCATACCCTCCTAAAGATCCACTTGTGATATAAAGTTTCTCGTCAACCGTGTACGCAATATTTAATAATCCATACTCCATAACAATATCCATGTACAAAGTGGTATTCGATATTCATCATAAAACCTGTTTTGGGTCCGACATAAACCTCAAGTTCTCTAATCACGAGTTCTCATCGGTGGATTGCAGGTGGATAAAAAATACTGTTGCTCATCTGCTAAAAGTCGCAGGAGACCATGCTACATTTCCTTCTATCCTCCTCTACTTGCAGCAGAGATTGGACGTTCTGAGAGTCGAGCCACTAAGCCGAAACAAAAACACCATCTTCCTGCGAGCCATAACAAAAAAAGATGACAAATACTTTCCGTTCTCAGATTTTTTTTCCGAACACGGTCTTGACCCACTTTCTCCCACAAAATTTATCGAAAAATATGAACGCTGGACATTGGGGTCAGCCAAGAAAACCAACATCACCAAAGTATACCAATTATTAAAAAAACGATTTGCCCTAAGAGTCGTATCCATAACTGAACAGGCAAACCAGCCATTACTAACCGAAAAGCAACGTAAAGTATTCACCTACGCCTTTCATTTTGGCTACTACGAATGGCCACGCAAAATCACCGTAACAAAACTCTCAACCACCCTAAACATCCCCAAAACTGTACTTCTCTCACATCTCAGAAAAGCCGAACAAAAGATCATCCGAAAACATATGAGTTCACACATTTCTTAAATTCGTAAATTAATTCTATGCAAGACCAACAATATCAAGAGCAAATAAGTAGTCTATAGGCTACCAAACATTAATACTAACCTCTTTTGTCCCCAGCTTATGGAATCCACCCCCTTTGAACACAAATTAGTCGCCGTACTAAATGAAAAGATCAAGCCAGGTCGAATAATGAACACACTCGCACACATGAGTTTGTCCATGGTGCATCCTCTCCTCTAAATCAATTACGGCACCAAAATTACACAGATAAAACGTCCACAATTCATCCAAACATTTCTGACATTTCCTTTATTATACAAAGAGCCAACTCAAACTAAATCCAAACATTATAGCAAACGCCATAGCTCAAAACAGTATTGTTCAAAATATCATCTTCAGCGATTTCACAAATACCCTGGTAACAGGCACTTACATTGAACAGTGCAAACAAACCAACAACACCGAAGAACAAGACCAAACCAATCTTAGTATTTGCCTGTTTGGATCATAGAAAACAGTTTCCAAACTCACAAAAATTCTCACTGTGGAAATAAAATATCACTGATTCTTCTTTCCATCTAAAAACGCTTTTAATCGTCCGCAACCGAAATGTTTATAAATAATTCCCAAAGATCTTCTAATCAAACAAATCCTATTATTTGGAGGAACAACTATGGCAAAAAACAAAGAACACATCAACCTAGTTTTCATCGGTCACGTTGATCACGGTAAATCAACTACCGTTGGACGCCTGTTATATAACGCAGGAACCATCGATGAGCAAACAATGCGTAAATTAAAGGAAAAAGCACAACAACTCGGAAAAGCAGGTTTTGAATTCGCATTCGTAATGGATAACTTGAAAGAAGAGCAAGAACGTGGAGTTACAATCGATCTATCTCACAAAAGATTTGATACTGAAAAGTACTACTTCACAATTATTGACGCTCCTGGTCACAGAGACTTTATCAAAAACATGATTACCGGAGCTTCACAAGCAGATTGTGCAGTTCTTGTAGTTGCTGCAAACGACGGAGTAAATGCGCAAACAATTGAACATCTTCGCCTCTCCAAAATCTTTGGTGTAGGACAACTAGTAGTAGCCGTAAACAAGATGGATATCTCAGGAGTAGACTACAAAGAATCCAGATATAAAGAAGTAATTGACGACGTAAAAAAACACGCTGTACAAGCAGGCTGGAAAACCGATCTTGTACGCTTTATTCCAATTGCATCATTTCCTGGTGAAAACATCAACAAGAAATCTGAAAAGATGCCTTGGTGGACTGGAGATACCTTACTTGACGCAATTAACAAATTTGATGTACCAAAAAAGCCAACTGATCTTCCACTAAGATTACCCATTCAAGATGTCTACAACATCACTGGTATTGGTGTAGTTCCAGTAGGACGTGTTGAAACGGGCATCATGAAAGTAAACGATAAAGTAACCATCGTTCCAGGACGTGAAGGAAAAGGCATTAGTGGTGAAGTAAAAACCATTGAAATGCATCACGAACAAGCTCCTCAAGCAGAACCTGGTGACAACATCGGATTTAACGTACGAGGCCTTGGAAAGAAAGACATCGCTCGTGGTGATGTACTTGGGCACTCAACAAACGTACCAACGGTAGCGCAAGAATTCACTTCCCAAATCGTTATTATGAACCACCCCACTGTTGTAACTGAAGGATACACCCCCG
>CAYJTE010000054.1:0-6678 GCA_964372965.1 uncultured Methanosarcinales archaeon | reverse complement strand
TCCGCTTGTCGTGAATGAATCACCAGCGGTTTCGAAACTGAAATAGCAAAGCGAATAATCCGACGGAAATTTTCTTCTTGTTGAATATGCTCAGACTCCAGTTTTGACCAAAAAAAATCCATTCCCACCTCGCCAATGGCAATAACATCAGAAAGATTTGCGCGAATAAACGCAAACTCTAACTCCAAATCAATCGGACCAGAATGTCGCGGAAGACCCGTACCATCACATGGAAGCCCAATAGCATCAATCGGATAAATGCCCAGTGACGCCTTAATAAGTGGATACTTACGTGCAAGAGCCAAAACTTCACGATTCGCTTCCGGATTAACCCCAGAGAGCAGTACAGCATGCACCCCAGCCACCCTAGCCCGCTCCAGAGTTTCCTCAAAATCATCTTTAAATAATTTTGAATTAATATGACAATGCACATCAACAAGTTTCATAATAAACTACCCGCAGGCAGTATTTATTATTGTTTTGGTACAAGAATACCAAACACCCTAAAAGAAGGAACTTTAATCGAAAAGGAAAATACTAGACAATACAGGAAAATACTAGACAATACCTGTGAAAAATGTAACTTTATGCATCAACTCGAAACAGAATGGAGAATAAAACAAAAATCCTAAAATCACCTACTCGGAACGGCAGTGACGCTGGACTCTTTTCAGGATTTTCTTTAAATCAAACTAAAACTTACCGCCCCCGCCATCGCCGCAAACGATCCAATAACAAGCACTTTCACCATCAGAACCGGATCCGCAGGCAGAGCGTTAAAGAGCCACAGTGCTAAAAACTCAACCACAATAGCACATAAATACAAAAACGCCAGTTTAGAAAACACCACTTTAAGACCTTTCACACTCACTGTCTTTCGTTCATTTTTATAAATTAACAACCCTGAAATAGTTAGAATAAAAAACAGCAGTCCAATAATATTAAACCATCCTAAACTCGCTGCGAGTACTTCCATATTGAGTAAGTTACGTCCGAGACCCACCCCTAAAAAAGAACCAGCAACACCACGAATAAGTTCAAGCAAGTGCCTTCGACGCATGGTAAAACCCGCAATAGAAAACAGTGCTTTCTCAATTTTCTCTTCATGCTTGCGAATCTCATCTTCTTTACTTGAGATAGTACTTTCCTTTTTCTCAATAGATTTTTCGCGTAGCAGAATTTTTTGTTGAAGTTTTTTAACTTCAGAAATATCCTGTCGAACTAAATCCAATTTTTTCTCTAGCATGCTCGACATGGATACCATAACAGTAACAGCATTATTTAAGATTTTCGAAGGCTATGACCCAATAGAATTATTCAGTACCTCATCAACAAAATTATTCAGTACCTCATCAACAAAATTATTCAGTACCTCATCAACAATAGAATTATTCAGTACCTCATCAACAATAGAATTGTTCAACACACCATTGATAATAGAATTGTTCAACACCGCATAATAAAAATGTCATATACCTTACATAAACAAAGACAACCACAGCATTTAAATGTGGGTACCATAAACTGACCTGTTTCCCATGGAATCATCAAAATATCAAGTTGGACTCGCAACAGCCAAAAACAATAGAGAAGAAAATCAAGATTCGGGAGCTGTTGCGTATTTTGAAAACAACAAATACCACATTCTCCGAACAAATCATACACCTACAACTATCACCCTAGCGTACCCCCCAAAAATCATAGTTGGAGCCATCCTCTGTGATGGACTACATCGAGAAGGCGCTAAAAGTTCAAACGCCCAAGTTGACCTCTTCATCGATCTACTTGAATACCAAACAGATAAAACACACTCACCCATATCCAGATTTAATGAACGATATTACAGCCGAGCAAAGCAATATGAATTCGGAGCAACAACCGCCCTTCTCGAAACTATAAACGAACAAAACCAACTCGAGTTAGGTAGCATTGGCGACACCAGAGCATATCTTCTCACTGAAAAAATACATCTTTTAACCAGAGACCACAACTACCAGCGATTATTAATCGAAAAAGAATTCAGGCGTGACATAACAAACCCTAAAATAATTGATTTTTTTGACAACCATGAACAGACCGAATACATCTCTATGAAAGATTTCCTCATACCAGCAACATCGCGTCTTACAAAATCAATATCTCCACTTGAAAGACATTCACTTGACAGCACCCTCTACGAAACAACAGAACACCCAACAATCATCAAAATGCAATACGCACTCTGCTTATTAACCGACGGAGCTTACGAAATATTTCGAGACAACCGCAAACAATTAGAAGAAGTACTAATAACTAGTAAACATTCCCAGCAAGCCGCCGAAACAATAATCAATCTCTCCACAAAAGCAAGCGAAGATAACGCCACCGCCATTGTAATTAAACGCATGAGATAAAAATATCAACACCCAAACTTTTATAAACAACCCCCAATTTTCAGACACAAAGTCCAAGTTAACGCGCATAGGACTTACGAGCATATCTCTCTATCGTAAGGTCAAAGTGTACATTTCTTGGCAAAAATAATCAAATAAAACGATCAAAAATGGTAGAAAAACAAGCAGAAGTAAAAAACTTCAGACATATCGTTCGTATAGCCAGCGTGGATATTCCAGGAAACAAATCCATTCGCTGGGCACTAACTTCCATTAAAGGAGTAGGCATTAATTTCGCAGACTCTGTCTGTAATGTTGCAAACATCAAGCGCGACTCCAAAACCGGAAATCTCACAGACAAAGAAGTCGAAGTATTAACATTCATTCTAACCAACCCCACTAAAAATTCTTTTCCGGCCTGGTATTTAAACAGACGAAAAGATTTTGAAACAGGAGAAAATAAACATCTTTTAACCGCCCCCCTCAATTTTACACAAGAAAACGACTTAAAGCGCTTAAAGAAAATCAAAACTCTCCGTGGTATCAGACACATTCATGGACAACCAGTACGTGGTCAGAGAACAAGATCTAATTTCAGACGCAACAAAGGTAAAGTTGTCGGTGTCAAGAAAAAAGCCGAACCTAAAAAAGGAGAGAAGAAGTAATTAAGGTGAATACTCATGGGTGATCCTAGACGATTAAAAAATAAATATAACACACCATTTAAGCCGTGGCACGGACCAACAATAGAAATTGAAGCAAAAATCAAAAAAGATTTTGGTCTAAAGAATAAAAGAGAAATCTATCTTGCAAACACTTTTCTTAAAAAATACAAGGACATCGCCAAAAATCTTATTGCCAATAAAAGTGCACAAGCCGAAAAAGAAAAAAGACAGGTTCTTGACAAATTAGAACGCCTTGGTCTTCTTCCAATAGGTTCAAAACTGGACAATATCTTAAACCTTGAAGTAAAAGATGTACTAGGCAGACGACTTCAAACCAGAGTACACATCTCAGGACTAGCTCGCAGTATCACTCAAGCGCGCCAATTCATTACGCATAGACACATAACCGTTGCCGGAAACCAAGTTACCGCACCATCCTATCTACTAACAATTGAAGAAGAATCACAACTTGGATTTAAACCAACATCCGCATTGCAAAGTGTGGAACATCCTGAAAGAATAAATGCAGCTAAAGAAATTCACGCCGAAGCAGAAGCGGTAAAACCAAAGAAAAAAACAAATTCAGCAGTAAAAGAATCAACATCAGTGAGCCTTAAAGAATCTATTCCTGCAAAAGATCACAAAGAAAAAGAAACAAAAGAGAAGGTGGCACCATGAGACTCGATCGCATGCAAGTGGAAGAAGGACGACCTCAAAGCGCTCCAACCCCACAAAAACTTCGCTGGGGAGTAGCCCACATCTACAGTTCGTACAATAATACTATAATCACTGTAACCGATATTACCGGAACCGAAACTATCGCCAGATCAAGTGGCGGACAAATTGTAAAACAAGATCGTTTGGAAAGTTCACCAACTGCCGCCATGGGTGCAGCCAAAAAAGTTGCTGAAATCTGTAGAGAAAAAGGCATTAGCGGACTCTACATCAGAGTGCGAGCGCAAGGCGGACATAACGGATCTAAAAATCCAGGCCCAGGAGCACAAGCAGCAATTAAAGCACTCGCCAGAATCGGACTTCGAATAGGGAAGATCGAAGAAGTAACTCCTGAACCACATAACGGATGTCGTATGAAAGGTGGTAGACGCGGACGCAGAGTCTAAAATAATATCAACTGTGATAATATAATAACAACTGTAATAATATAATAATAACCATAATATCAAAAGAAGAAACGGCACACACAGGTCAACATGAAAATCGAAAAATTATCCGAAGACAAAAAAAATGGAAAAGTATCACTATTAATCACTACTAACGAAGTCTTTGCCAACACCATCCGCCGCCTTATCCTTGAAGAAGTACCAACACTCGCAGTTGAAGATCTTGAGATTAAAGATAACAACTCCGCGCTCTACGATGAAATGATCGCCCTACGAATCGGATTAATACCAATCAAAACAGATCTAAAAAGCTATAACTTACCAGAAAAATGCAAATGTGCCGGAGCCGGTTGTGCGCAATGTCAACTACAACTCACCTTAAAAACCAATAAAAAGGGCTACGTATTTGCCGAAGAAGTACAAAGTACAGATCCAAAATGTACCTTTGTCTATCCAAGAATGCCCATTGTCAAACTTCTTGCCAAACAAAAATTAGATGTGAGTATGACCGCTGTACTCGGGAAAGGAAAAGACCATATTAAATGGGCACCGGGCTGGGCATATTATTACACAGAACCAGTATTAAAAATGGGAAAAGTAGAAAATCCCGAAAAAGTAATGAGCAAATGCACTGACGGTGTATTCACCATGAAAGGTAAAAAATTAGAATTAAACGAAGAAAAAGTATACAACAGCCAACTGTTAGAACTATACTCAGACCTTGACAGCGGGATAACCCTTGAACATACTGATAAAATTGTATTTCACCTTGAAAGTTGGGGATCACTTAGCTGCAAAGAAATTCTAACCAAATCCGCTGAAATACTCATCGAAAAAGTTGACGAAATGGAGAGTATGATTTAACATGACAAAGCGAACCGGTCCAACAAACTATCAGTTGCAACAACTCATAACCGAGTTAGAACCACACGCCAAAAAAAGTAATTTTTGGCGTTCAATAAGTGATGACCTCCAAAAACCAACCAGACAACGAAGAACTGTAAACATCTATAAAATAAACGAATACGCACTAGATGGTGAAACCGTAATTGTTCCAGGAAAAGTACTTGCAGTTGGCGACATCACCAAAAAAGTCGACGTAGCTGCGCTCAACTTTTCATCTGAAGCTAAACGAAAAATAACTGATGCCAAAGGAAAAGCCATCTCCATCACAGAATTACTAAAACAAAACCCCCAAGCAAAGAAAGTGAGGATCTTAGGATGAGAATCTACAACGGTGAAGGACTAATCATGGGACGACTCGCATCCCAAGCAGCTAAAGACGCTTTAATAGGTGAAGAAGTTCACATAATCAACTGTGAAAAAATCTTAATCAGCGGACGAAGGGATAATACTATTCTCTGGCAGCAAGACAAGCGTGAACGAAACGGTTATCCACTCAAAAGTCAGCATCACTCACGAATGCCCGAACGTGTCGTAAGAAGAGCCATTCGTGGCATGCTTCCATGGAAAATAAACCGAGGAAAAATAGCTTTCAAACGAGTTATGTGCCACCGAGGAGTCCCCGAAGCATTAGCATCAGAAAAACCGATCATCATTGAAACCGCAAAAGCATTGAAACTGCCAAACTTGAAATACATCTCAATCGGTGACCTCTGCCGCGCCGTAGGAGGCAAACAATGAAAACTATTCAAACTCAAGGGACACGTAAACAAGCAGTAGCCAGAGCCACCCTTCGTGCAGGTAAAGGAAAAGTCACCGTAAATAAACAATATTTACACGACTTTCAAAGTAAATCTGCTCAGCTCAGAATCGCCGAACCAATGCTTCTCGCAGGCGACGCCGCAAAGAAAGTAGACATTGACCTTCTAGTAGTAGGAGGCGGTGTAAACGGACAAACCGATGCCTGTAGAGTAGCCATCGCACGCGCTTTCGTAGCCCACGACAGTTCACTTAAAAAAGTATTTGACGAATACGATCGCTTACTGCTTGTAGCAGATGTACGAAGAAAAGAAACACGCAAACCAAACGATTCCAAAGCTCGTGCAGCCAGACAAAAATCATACCGTTAAACAAACAAGAGGAACAAACCATGATCATACCCATTCGTTGCTTTTCTTGTGGAAAACCAGTTGGACACCTTATAGAAGAATTCAAAGAACGCCTCGACAAAGGCGAACCCATGAAAAAAGTACTTGATGCAATAGGATTAAAACGCTACTGTTGCCGGGGAATCTACATGGGACACGTGGAATTAATTGATATAGCCGGCGAGTTTAAAAGAGGATAAAGTTATTATGTCAGTTTTTCTTTAATTTTTATGTGTGATTTTAAAACTAACAGTAATACAAAAAACAAACTAAAACTCTTCATGTCGCACAATTGGCAGTAGAGAATACTCTCTTGAGTCTAAATTAATCTTCCAGAACCGCAAAAAAGACTGAAACTCACCTGACATTGACATCGGAACAATAACCACTCGATTCGCAATCTTTTCAATACCACTGAACTTAGCTAAACCACGTGAAAAAAGAACTTTCTGAGATGCAGTAAGTCTCT
>CAYJTE010000053.1:1928-6684 GCA_964372965.1 uncultured Methanosarcinales archaeon | reverse complement strand
TAAATTAATTGTGTAATCTAGGGCATTACATTGAAGTTTCTTCCAAGTAAATCTACGTGAGATACCCCTTTTTCACTACTTATAAGCAACCTTTAAATACTAAATCCCCCCAAAACAAATAATGGCAAAGAAAAAAACAATAATAATCACCTTAGCGTTTTTAGCAATCATTGCATTACTCGGAGCCGCAATTTATGGTATGCTTTTTTTAAGTAAAACAACCCAAGCATTTTTACTACCCGAAAAAGGATTAGTAGAAGTAAACTCCGGTTCAGGTTTTGTTACCGTAACTACTCAAACAAACGTAGGTAAAAATGATATCATCAGAACCAGCGCAGATAGTTCAGCAGTTCTCATCATCTACGAAAGTATTTTAATCACACTTGAACCAAACACCCAACTATCAGTAAGTGATCTCACAAAAGAGAACATTCAAATTACACAAAATAGCGGATCAACATGGAACAAATTCACCAGATTGAATGGAGTAACTGGCTATACCCTTCAAACCCCCACCAGCGTTGCTGTAGTACGTGGGACTGAATTTGGGTTAAACAATGAGAGGTTAATTGTTGCTGAAGGAACGGTTGATTTAGAAGCAAACGGTCAAACCCTCAAAATTACTAGTGATGAAAAAGCCGACATTGGCAAGACAGGACCAGTCAAAGGAAAGCTCACCGATAAAGATATGGATTACATGATAAGCCGTTTGGAAATCCAAACCAAACAACTTCAAGCGTTACGTGCCCGCGAATTAGAAAAACATGCCGGTGTTGTTAAACTCATAAAAGTACAACATCCCACTGAAGAACGCTCCTATGCTGTTGCCGAAATGCTTGAAGCAGCCGACAATGATGAAGTAGATCTTGCGCAGGCCAAAGCAAACATTCCCCTCAAAGCAGTATGGGTAAACAATGTGTTTTACTTAACAGAAAAGATTCAAGCACAGCGAGCCCATGTTAAAGAACTCAAAGCCAAACGAAGATAATTTCTTTACTTTTTTCTTGTTTCCAACTACCAACTATTCTACCCTATACCTTAATAAATCCTAATCACTAAACTGAACTAAAATGCGCCACAAAAAACCTTCAAAATTATTGTTATTTGTGGGAACAGCCATAGTTATATTTTCCATC
Source organism: uncultured Methanosarcinales archaeon (assembly GCA_964372965.1). Classification (GTDB taxonomy): domain Archaea; phylum Nanobdellota; class Nanobdellia; order Woesearchaeales; family GW2011-AR9; genus CAMAVK01. The sequence continues at coordinate 5,548 of CAYJTE010000053.1, read as the reverse complement.
ATCTTAATTTTACACAGTATTAATTTTGCAAGCAACCTCAATCTTATTTTAACAGACAATTTATATGGTGGAAAATCCCCGCTCAATTCCATAGTAATAATTGGTATTGACGATAAAAGCATTCAAGAAATAGGCAGATGGCCTTGGGACAGAGCAGTATTTGCCAACCTCACGCGAAACATTGGTTCACCAAAGATAATCGGGTTTGATATAGGTTTTTACGATTCAACATCCAGCGATCAAATATTAAGTAATTCTTTTATTGGGAAAAAAGTCGTTCTCGCATCCCAAGTAAATAGTTTCAAATCTGAAGGGGTCGCAGAGAGTTTCCTCACTCCACAACCAATCCTCCTCCAAAACACCACTACCGGATATGTAAATATATTAACACACCCGGATGGTGTTACCCGAACAGTCAATTTCAACCTTTCACCTACCATTAATCATTTTGACTATGAAATATTTGAACAATCTTTCAACCAACCTCGCATCCCTCTCTCAGCGTATTATATTAACTTTCCCTCCGTCCCATACACCTTTCATATCCTAAGCGCATCGGACGTTATAACTGGTAAAATAGAACCCTCCACATTTAAAAATAAAATCGTCCTCATTGGAGCTACAAGTGCATCTCTAAAAGATCATTATTTTGTACCAACCTCAAATGGGGTTGCCATGCCAGGAGTTGAAGTACACGCATCAATCATTCAAACCTTACTTAATCAAAATAACCTCATTCATCAAAGTAATATTACCTTATATCTGACTATCATTTCATTCGTCATCCTAGTCGGAGTCTTTGTATTCTTTTTGCGTCCAATACTTACCCTTGTGTTGCTCTTAGGATTAATCGTACTCTATGAATTTATTGCCATTCTCTTTTTTGACTACAACATTCTCCTCAATCTAATCTACCCTCCATTAACTATCATGTTTTCCTACCCTTTATTTTACGCCGTATCATACTCTATCGAACAACGCGAACGAAAAAAAATCGAACGTGCCTTTGGAAAATACCTCTCGCCCACCGTTGTTTCACACCTTCTAGAAAATAAAGACCGTGTCCAGTTAGGAGGAGAAGAACGTGAGCTCACAATTTTTTTCTCAGACATTCGGGGATTCACCGCACTTTCTGAAAAACTCACGCCTGCCGAACTCATCTCTACCCTAAATCAGTATTTCAGTGCCATGTCATCAATCATTGTAAAAAATCGAGGAATTGTTGATAAATATATTGGGGATGCCATCATGGCCTTTTGGGGAGCTCCTAAAGAAAATAAAAACCATGCCACTGACGCCACAACGAGTGCTCTCGAAATGAAACGAGCCTTAAGACGCATCCGAATTGATTTAGCTAAAAAAGGGATTGAAATCGACATTGGCATAGGAATCAACACCGGTCAAGTTGTTGTTGGAAACATCGGATCCGAAGAACGATTTGACTACACTGTAATTGGTGACTCAGTAAATCTCGCATCACGTATTGAAGGGTTAACCAAAGAATACGGTGTCATGATAATCATTACTTCGCACACAAAACACCACCTCACCCCAGAGTTTGTAACTCGTGAACTCGATCTTGTTGCAGTCAAAGGAAAAACTGAACCAGTCGCCTTATTCGAGCTCTTTGATCTTGAGGAAAACGTTGAATCCGATACCAGAGAATTCATTCAAATATATGAATCAGCTCTGAGTCTTTATCGAAAAGGAGAATTCGAAAGTGCCAAAATCCATTTTCAAGAAAGTTACGCCAGAAAACATGATAAAACCTCCAAATTAATGATTGAAAGATGCGAAAAATATATCAAAAATCCCCCTGAAAATTGGACTGGAGTGTACATAGCTAATACCAAATAATCTCCTCATTGATGGTAATTCTCAACATTCACACCAAAAAAGTACATATTAGTGGTTTTTATTTTTTGTTCACCCACAACCACCTACCGTGTAATTTGCACACCAAAGAGTGCCATAAAATCCACAAATACAATCTTAACCCATCCAAAAAACGGCAGCCGTAGAACTCCTTTACCAAGTAGTCTATCAGAAGTTATACTTGTTTCACCAAAGGATCCTTTTATACTATCTACATTATGATCCCCCTTAGTTTGATAATATGTTCTACCTTCTTCTTGCCATACCTTAACCACTCTATGGATAATAGGTTGTGGTCTATTTCCCTGGAAAATAAGTATATCTCCCACCTCCACAAAATCAGCCCGCCATAGAATAATCACATCCCCCTTATTGAATCCATCATTGAGTGGAAAACCTTTAAATTGCTCTTTAGTAATACCCATATCCTCATACCAATATCCGCACGTATCCCAATAATTATCAAATGAATCTTTCCACACAGGGACGCTCTGACCACAAATTGTCCCCTCATGTAAGTTATGTTGCATGCTCTCACTCAGAACCGCCACGATTGGAAAACTAGTACCTAATACCACTCCTAATACAGGATATACTACAAAATAAATCAGAAGAAACGCCACCACAATATTAACTACCCAACTGGCAAATGAATCACCGTGCCAAAAGAACCGCCATCCGGCCTTACCATGTTTTTTAATAGTGTCAATTCGTGAAGGCATAACAGCAACCCATCAACCATATTTAAAAACCTTTTTATATGCAAAAAGCTATCTTCACAAGTGTCAACTTTAATACCAAAATCCAAGGCTTTTTCACATCATCAAATACCATTTCTTTCAACACTAATTTCCGATATTGGCAAAAAGAAGGAGCTCACATCCCTTCCTAAATATACTATTGAATTAACTCTCCAAAAAATCATCGCCCAGAACCCCAAATTTATCACTCCAAATCTACATCCCAAATCAAAAGAATATAAGCAAATCCTCAAGCTCACCCGCGAAAAACTCAGACGCGATTATGGGTTGTTTCGAATCAAACAAACAACCTCAGCAAATATCACAACCATCCTCAAAAATTATGTTCAAAAACCATCCACAAAACTCTTACAAGAACTTCTCAGATCTCATGAGTCTACCAAAGAACGTCTTCCAATCTATCCTCAACTCTACCCACAAATATTCAACATAACTGGCAAACCAGATAGTATTATTGATCTCGCCTGCGGATTAAATCCTCTCAGTATTCCCTATCTAAAAATCGATATAAACCGCCTCAAATATCATGCCTACGACATTAGCACAACTGAAATCGATCTTATTAAAAACTATTTCAACTATCTAAAAAATAATAATCATGCTTTTATCGGAACCGCTAACGTATGTGATCTCAGAGAATCCATACCCCCTCCAGTCTCATCTTTATTCCCGTATTCAAGTATTGTATTCTGCTTTAAAATATTAGATATAATCGATCAAGGAAAGGGCCATACCAAATCCGAACAGCTCCTTGATTCCATCCACTCCAAGTTCATCGTAGTAAGTTTCGCAACTAGAACCATGTCCGGAAAACCCATGACCGCCCCCAAACGTCAGTGGATGGAATGGCTCTGCAACCGCAAAAAGTGGAAGTATACCATACTTGAATTTGAAAACGAACTATTTTATATCATCCAAAAATAAGATTCGCCTGAAAAAGGAGCAAAATCACCCACTTTTTATTCATTTAACTTCTCTTCAAGA
>CAYJTE010000053.1:0-1828 GCA_964372965.1 uncultured Methanosarcinales archaeon | reverse complement strand
GCCTGAAAAAGGAGCAAAATCACCCACTTTTTATTCATTTAACTTCTCTTCAAGACCAACATATTTGTTCATCGCTTCTTGTGGTACACTAACCGAACCAAAAGCAACTTTCTCTTTCACAAACTGCCACACTGTTTTCTTTGCAGAAGGTGGACGTGGGATTTGCGTCAGAAAATAATCTCCTGTTTCTCTAAATACATATGCTGCTCCAATAGCAACAATCATTAATCCGTATGCCACAATCTGTTGTTTACTTACTTCGGGCGTAGGAGAGAAGGATAATCCAAATATCCCTTGAGAGATGGCCAAGGTGCCCATTGCACCAGCTATTGGTCGAAAAGGTCCAAATAGCGGAGCCTCTACCACCCCTCCTATACTTGAATAAAGTTCTGATTTTTCTCTTTGTTCAATTATTTTCCTGTTTTGAAAGTGATTATACACTGCAACTGGTGCAACACCAATCCCTAGTAACATATATTTAAAATCATTCATCATAACCCCTGAAGCCGTTATGTAAGTTAAACAAGAAAGACCTGCGCATCCTTCAACAATATTTGCTTTATGTGCCAAATCATATTTTGACCAACCCAGTTCTTTCTCAGCCTTGAGTGTAATTTTTTCAAATTGTCTCCATATTGCTTCATCAACTGTAGTCAACAAATCTGTAAGTCCCATAATTCACAAAAAACAGAACCATGTTATAAATATTGTTATTTAAAAGTGACATAATCTGAGAAACACACCTTCCTCATTCCAAATATCTCCTTTCTCCACCCACCATCATCCCAATTAAGATTCATAAATAAAATCATGATGATCAAAGTCAACAAATACTATTTTATTGAGACTAACCTCATACGAAAAAACCAAAACAAAGTGACCAATATGCACTCGTTTGCAATCGCTAAAATCATTTCGTAAGTTTTTATAGTGATCAACCGATTCAGAAAGAATTATCTCTTCTATTTTTTTCATGGCACGTTCATAAAGCACTCTATCTTTTTTTGAGAGTTGATAAAGCTTTTCCTTGAGAGATGGAAGAATCTCACCGACATACATCTTATTCCTCAATAAGTTTACGCAAATCAGCCATGCTCTTAAACATCTTGCCCTTTTCTTTTTTCAACATATCGAGTTTCACCGTGTACTCCGGTCGTAATTGGGGTTCAAGTAAACCTTGGGCATATTCCTTTACTACCAAATCTATCGCTTGGCTCTTATCTTTAAGACCATATTTAGCTTTAACAACATTGAGAACCTGGTTCGTATCATCTCGTATATCAACAATCGCTTGTACCATTAATATCACATTAACATGACATTAATATTTAAAGTTTTCCAGAGAAATAAGATTCATATGAAAAAGGAGCAAAATCACACCACCCCCCTAAATCTCTTCCTTCTCCTTCAGCGGCAACACATGTTTCTCTCTAAACACGTAATAATTATCTTCATCGAGAACCTTAAACTCTTCATATACTTTAGAAGAAATAAATGGAAGCCACTGGGCTCGGATATCCGACTCCACTCGATACCCATCCACTTCAAGAGAAACTGTTCCCAGCCTGCGAACATGCGAACTATGATGAAATACGAACAAATACAGCGCAGCCCCTACTAGCCCAGTACTAACACCTAAACAAACCGCAATCAAGCTAAGCATAACTACCTCTTCTATCTTTCACCTATATAATTTTATCGCGACCTACTACAACCAACAAACACCTCAAACTCACACAAAAAACCCAAACAACAAAAGAACAGCCTTCGCAACAGCATAAATTTCTGCATTAAATAATCCTAAATCCTGTATCGCAACTGCCGTTCC
>CAYJTE010000052.1:0-6692 GCA_964372965.1 uncultured Methanosarcinales archaeon | reverse complement strand
TCAAACAGAAGAAAAGCAAGAGCAGAAGCAACAGAACAAATACAAAAAAACAAAAACATGGCAACCATCCTCGACATCAGTTTACTAAAATCATTCGATGTAGTCTACGCCTGGCTTTTTGTCTTCGCTCTGAGTTGGGCAATTCTTGAGAAAACCAAATTAGTTGGAAAAGATGCAAAACTCATCAACGCTATCATTTCATTTGCTATGGCCACTATGTTTTTGCTTTCAAGTACCGCAGTTCAAGTCATAAATTACATCATCCCGTGGTTTGTAGTTGCAATTATTTTCTTCATCTTAATGATATTAATTTTCCAAATGTTCGGAGCAAAAGAAGAAGACATCCAAGGCGCCATGAAAGATCCAAGCTTAAGATGGACTATAATTGGAGTTGGTGTTGTAATCATTGTAGCCGGATTTGGCAGTGTACTTGGTCAATCACTATTAGAGCAAAGTCAAAATCAAGGACAAGTATCAACAGAGAGTACCATAACGCCAGGCACCAGCACAACTATCACCAACAGTGACGGAACTACTACCACAACAACAGCCCAAAATAACAATTTTGAAACAAATATTTATGCCACTTTGTTCCATCCAAAAGTACTAGGGATGATAATATTATTTGGAATTGCCATATTCGCAATAGCATTATTAACAAGTTAATTTCATACGAACACCAGCTAGCATCAGCACAAGTCAAAAGAGTTTTAAAAGCACGCGATTCAAAAATAAAATAGTTCTCGTAACGGGTTCCAGCAGAGGAATCGGTAAAGCAACCGCACTTCAATTTGCAAAAGAAGGAGCAAAAATCATCGTTAACTACTCTAAATCCAAAAAAGAAGCAGAAGCAGTAGTCAAACAAATACACTCTTTAGGAACACAAGCGATTGCCATACAAGCAGATGTTTCAAACGAAAAAGAAGTAAAAGACATGTTCACAAAAGCCAAAAAAGCGTTTGGAAATATTGACATCCTCGTAAACAACGCAGGATTGGTATATGACAAGCCATTCTTTGAAAGAAACGCACAAGAGTAGCACAAAATCCTTGGAATAAACCTCATCAGTGTCTATTTATGCTCCAAATACGTTAGTATAGGCATGAAAAAGAAAAAAGCCGGAAAAATAATTAACATCACCTCAACCAACGGGATTGATACATTCAGCGCCAGTTGCCCGGACTATGACGCAGCCAAAGCAGGTGGAATCATATTAACCAGAAACCTTGCAAAAGAACTTGCGCCCTGCCCGTTTTTGATCTAAACACCACTTTATTTGATCCATTTGACAACCACCCTAAGAAATTCTTCGGCACCATTAATTAATATATGATTTTCCGTGACTTCTCTCAGTAATACATCTTCAGCAATTACTTTTTTAAAAACATCCATCGGATAACTTTTTATATTTATTTTAACACCATATTTACGGCCAACTTCTTTTATCTTATCTGCATTATGTACTCCAACAATGAATAAATCCAAATCAGAATCTTTTTTTTGTATTCCTTTAGCATAACTTCCAAAGAGAACCACAATACCTTCAAAAACAACATCAAGTTTTTCAAGAATTTCCTTAATGAGATTATTTTTTTTTAGGAAGCAAATTTTTTTGTACAACTCAGTAAAAAGAAAATACTCTTTTGAGATGCCCGTCTTTACGAAAGTATAAATTTTGATCTTACCCCTTGTTTTTGATTCCAATACTCCTATTTTTTCAAGTTTATCAAGAGTCATCAACGCAGTTCTTGAGCTGACACCAAGAAGTTTCTCAACCTCTCTGATATAAAATCCTTTATTATAACCTTTAGTGAATAGACTTAATACTCTTAAATCAATATTGTTTACTTTTATAACCATATGAGTAAATAAGTAAACAGTATTATATAAAACTTTCTAAAACAATCACTTAACATAAACTCAAATAAATTTAAAGAAACTAAACCACGCCCCAAAAAAAAGTATAACTCAAAAATAAATTAAATACTTACTGTTGTCTCCCCCCCTTCATCTCGCGACTAATCGCCGACAACTCTTTTACATTTTCAACAAATTGTGGGACAACATCCTTAAACACCTTCCCAACCGCCTTAAGGTCCGTTCCCACATCACGCATACGAGTATCATACTCATCCAATTTACCAAGAACACCCTGATGAAGAGTCTTAAAATCCTCTTTCAAATGACCTAAATCACCTTCTGCCTTAACCAGCCTTTCTTCAACTTGTTGCTTCCACTCAACAACCTTTTTAACCTCCGAAATAAGTTCATCCCACTTCGCATCAATAATATTTTCCGCGATCTCTTCAAATCGTGAATACATTGCATCTTGTCCACCTGCCATAAAAACACCTCCTTGCGCTCGTCCACCCGGTGGAGAAGGCATAAAATTATCTTGATTCATATTTTGAACACCTCTATTTTGATTCACAACCCCCTCCATAGAGCGAACAGCAGAACCAGAAGAGAAACGAGACCCACTACCATCAATCTGGACAAGAGCAACCGACACCTGAGTAGAATTAAACCCTTTCTTAGCCAGCTCATCAACAATAAGAGCATCTGTTAACCCCATCGCACGCAACTGCTGTACTTCCTGCATTGGAACATTACTTGGCATGGATCTCACCTGCACCAGTTACACCCACTGAAGTTGAACTAGCAGAACCAATTTTTACCATATCCACGCGTATCCTCTCATTTTTAAGAGACATCTGCGCATCAACCGACCGTTCTAAATCACGTTGCGTAACAAATTGCAGTGGATTCCAAAGTTCAATATATTTCTTAATAACCGCGACATCTTCAGAGCCCGCCGTCTGCTTCAACTCTTTTATGATCAACTCCATCTTTTGTGCAAACTGATCTTGCTGACGTTTCAGTTCAAGCACTTCAGAATTCGTAGACTTAACCTCTTTTGATAACATAGCATTTTTACGGATCAGATCATTTTTAACAAGATCTACTTCACGTGCCAAAGTATTTATTTTACCTTCAAGCCCTTTCACCCATACATACAACTTAGACGCATCAAAATTACCTTGATCAATCTGAGATTGTCCATTAACCAGTCCAGCCATAATAAAAGTCACGTAAACGAGCCTAATAAAGTTATGTGAGTACAAATCAGTGACACTAAAACTGAAAAACGGACTAAATAGCAGCTACCAAACACAAATAACCTTAATAAAGCGCACGAGCATACCTCCAAAAGAAAACATCCCTACAAATAACAATCTAAACATAAAAACTTCAAAAAAAGAATGGTAGATCTAACAAAAAATTGCTTTGAATATGAAACATACCACGAAGGAGACAACAAAATTCTCCGAGTGCACATGGATCGCTGTAGCTATCCTCCTTCAATAGAATATTCTGAACTCACTATGAGTAAAATAGTAGACATACTCATTCAAAACTCCGGAATCAGTATAATCACCCTAACTCAACTTCGAGAATATGAATACGATTACAGCCAAACACAAATGCTCGTACAACTTGCTCTACTCTACAAAAAACTAACCAGAGATGACCGGTTCACCTACCATCACCTCGTAACCGATCCCCTCCACGAACGCTACATCCGCGGAGCCTACGCTGATTTTCAAAAAATAATAACAAAACGTCTCAGAGAAGATCCCATATTTGCCTATATTGAATTAAAACGTTTGGAACGGCGTGAAAAAGGAAAGTTAAACCTCATATCAAATTCAGAACAACACGACAGCCAAACAAAATTCAGCGACGTAATAACCACCTCACTCCAATTAGTAGAAAACCTGCAAATAGTACAACTTGGTCTGCCCTTGCTGCATGAATACACACCAGGTAAACGCGAAATTTATGGCCAAATTTTTCATCCAACAACCAGACCCGATTTTATGTATACCAAACTCGTAATTGATTACCCCGATGGGAACCTGGAAGAATCATATCAATTCACTTCAGGTCTTGATAACTGCCAAGTAAATATTTTCTCATTTGATGACTCAGTAAAAAAAATGTACCACATAACTCCACCTGAATTTACGTATAATGAAGAAGTCTATGAATTACTCGACGATGCCAAACGCATCATGTCCGATCATAAACCGACACGAGAAGAATTTGTCGATCCAGAACGCATGCGTGAAGTATTTTTTAGTATAGGAAAGGACTTGCTCGGTGATTTAGCAATCCAAAAAAGTATCAAATTAACAGATGATGAAATCGATCAATTAGCACAAGTACTTCTTAGATATACCGTAGGCTTTGGCCTAATTGAACTTCTCCTCTCAGATAATAAAGTACAAGATGTAAACATCAACTCTCCCAATGGTGAACTCCCCATATTCATAGTACATCAAGATTATGGTGATTGTTACACTAATGTCTATCCCACCCGAGTCGAAGTAGACAGTTGGGCAACCAAACTCCGTCTTCTCTCTGGTAGACCCTTAGATGAAGCAAACCCCATTTTAGATACTGAATTAAAAGTAACCGGATTTTCATCAAGAGTCTCCGCACTTACCGCCCCACTCGCCCCAAGTGGCCTTGCATTTTCATTCAGACGTCACCGGGATTATCCTTGGACCTTCCCTCTATACTTACAACCAAAAATAAAAATGATGAACGCCCTCTCCGCAGGTCTCTTATCTTTCCTAATCGATGGAAACGTTTCAATTCTTATCGCCGGAACACGGTCCAGCGGAAAAAGCTCACTACTTGGATCCGTACTCGTTGAAATTATGCGCCATATAAGAATAATCACCATTGAAGACACCTTTGAACTGCCCCAAGAATCCTTAAGGCGGTTAGGCTATAACCTCGAATCACTCAAAGTTGCATCCGCCCTCTCCTCACCCGGATCCGAAGTAGACCCAAGTATTGGAATCAGATCAACTCTCCGTCTAGGTGATTCATGTATATTTGTAGGAGAAGTACGAAGTAAAGAAGCCATAGCACTTTTTGAAGCCATGCGTGTTGGTGCTGCCGCAAACGTCGTAGCAGGAACCATTCACGCAGATTCCCCATACGGAGTATATGACAGAGTGGTAAACGACATTGGAGTCCCAAAAACATCATTCAAGGCAATTGATATTATAGTAATAGCTAATCCAGTAATATCTGGACTGCGAAAATACAAACGAATCCTGAAAATAACCGAAGTACGCAAAGAATGGGAAGACGATCCACTTAAAGAAGGAGCTTTTGTCGATTTAATGGTATACAACCCTAAAACAGACCAACTCGAAGTAACTGACGACCTAATTAATGGCAACTCTGACATATTAAAACGAATCGCAGGCAAAATAAAAGAATTCTCCGGAGACTGGAGTGCCGTCTGGGAAAACATCCTTCTAAGAGCTGATTGTAAACAAGCAATAGTAGATGAATTTGTAAGAACAAATGATAATAAACTCCTCGAAGCTGAATTTGTAATTAAAGCAGGTGACAAGTTTCATCTTATTGCTGACAAATCCAAAGACGGAACCGGCAAATTCAACCGAGCTAAAATTTTCTTTGAATACAAAGAGTGGCTGAAAGCAGAAGTTAAAAAATACAAAATCTAAAAAATATACTATTGCCTCATTTTTTCATTTTTCCAAACAATTCATACGTAACAATATTTGCACGTATAAGAGCAATAATAGTGTTATCTATAGAAACACTCTCATTATTCCCATGCGCGTTATCGGCAATAGTATCACCTGAATCATAAATTACTGGAATATTAAGGATAGAAGAATACATTCCAATATTTGGTTCGGTTCCGCCAATTGGCGCAACGTCAGGCACTACACCGAAAACTTGTTTAAATGCCTCTGCCCGCAGTGTAATATATGGATTATTCATATCAACTACGCCTGGAAAAATCTTACCTTCAACCTGAAAAGAAATTTGATCTGGTTGAATACACGTAGTAGCAAGTCTCGCTCGTACTTCCTTCTCAAATAAGCTGTATACTTTATGTGGATCCCCAGTAGGAATTCGTATAGTAACATATGCTCCCGCTAACCCCGGTGTTTTATTCGCATCCATATTAGGAATTATTTTTCCAGTACTGTCTTTCGTACGAAAATAAGTATGAACATCAATACTAAAACAATTCCATTTTACATTCTTCAGCTCCCCCTCAGTTTGTGGAATAATATAAGAATGATTTTTCAAAAGACGAACTCGGTCTCCCGGAAGACGAGCCAGATGATCCTGCTCTTCTTTAGTAGGGAGTATACATTCTAATCCAGCGATATTTGGCTTCTGCGTTAGAGGATCAACTAAACCTGAAAGAACATAACTCAACGCCATATTAGCATTACAAACAACGCCATCACATTCTCCAGAATGGCAATCATCAGAAGTTTTCGCAGTGATATACATCGAAACAATCCCTCGTGACCGATACGTTATAACAGGAACACCTGATTGAACATTTCCCGAATCCGTAACAATAACCACATCCGCCGCTAGTAATCCTTTATACTTTTGGAGAATTTTATCAAAATCTTTACTACCCCTCTCTTCACCAAATTCAAACAAAAATTTAATATTCACCGGTAGCGGAGTGCCACTTTTTAGATAAGCATCAACCGCATCCACATGAGTAAGCGCCTGTCCATCATCACTAGACCCCCTTCCCGTTAACCTTCTCTCTCCATTTTTAGTTGTGACAATCGCACCTAAAAAAGGGTCTTCCTTCCATTCAGCTTCCT
>CAYJTE010000051.1:2988-6713 GCA_964372965.1 uncultured Methanosarcinales archaeon | reverse complement strand
AAAAAGACAATCAAATATTTGCATACACCTTCATTTTTCCCGCAACTTCAGAAACTTGACTGCGATAATGATTGGGAAGAGTAACCAAATTCATAAACGACTCACCCATAAAATGCGCAATCGCATGTGTAAGCCCATTAATTTCCCGACTACACAGCGGATTATCAACCTGTCGAGGATCACCCATCACAATCGCTTTACATCCTGGACCCAATCTTTCAAGGATGGTTTTCACTTCATACGGTGTAAAATTTTGGGCTTCGTCCAGAAGAACCAATGTTTTTTGAAATGATCTACCTCTCATATGACCGGAGTACGTCATCTGTACTGCCTCCATATCCCCTGGCAAATGCGCACAATCATTAATTTTAATTTTATTCGTTGTTGGAAGACGTGGTTCAGAAAAAATATCATTCCCCCATCTTGGATGACGCAATATATCTTCAAATGGAAACAGTTCATGCATAACTGATTCCCGATGAGCATCTATATACGGGCCAAGGTGCGGCCTCAATTTGTCATAAAGTGAACCTGGAAGAAACCCCACTTCTCTACTCTTACCTCCTAATATGTCATTTGGTTTCAAAAGTACAATCTGCTGATATATCCCTCCCTTATGCTTATCTCCTGCCTTGGGCATTCGTCTTTTACGCATATCATAATCATACCATAATACCTGATCCACCGCACATACATAACTAAGAAGCGTCTTCCCCGATCCCTGTGATCCACACAGAAACGAAAGCGTCACATCGTTATTCATAAGACCATACTGCATAGCGATATACTGTTCCATATCTTTAGGGGATATACCTAACACTGAATTCATCGTACAGTGCCCCACTTTAATTTTCCGTTCTTCTTCTGTTGGTGCCAGCATTCTCAATATCAACTCTTCCACTCCAAATATTTTACCATCCCCTCCTTTATTCAATCGGCCTTCAACGAGTGCATATGCAAACCCCTTATCTCGTCTGAATTTAACCACTTGATTGAGCCACAATTTCTCTCTTTCTTCAAAAAATTTCATCACTAAATCAACCGAAATTCGCGGTGTTCCCTGTAATTCAGCATATAACTCTTCACTTCCCTCTATAATACCTTCATGAACAATATCAGAACTCACTTGCAGAAACTTAGGTTTTTCAGTTTCAATTCCTCGCAAATCATACCTAATAATATCTGATGCTACATTGGTAATCACCTTTGCCGACTTGTCTCCCCGATTCTGCCAAATACCCTCTAGTGCTTTACTAAGAATTCCTAAATTTAAATTCGACCCTTTAATATTTTTATTTTCCAAAAATAAAATATCCAATCCCATTGAAACCTCGCGCACCAGCATGTTTTCCGCTCTGCGACTGGGAAAATCATGAAGAGCACTCAGATATTCAAGCGTATCAACCGCTCCAGAAAAATTACGTCGGCTCAACTCTTCAAGTTCATCAACCAGAGATAATGGTGCAATAAGAAGGTTTCGTTCACCTTCCACTTTACGACTAAGATGGTGAAATACAGTTGTCCCCCCAAGTTGATACACATCAGGTAGTGGCATATAACACTTATGATATTCCCTTGCAATACCAATCCGAGCCTGTTTTGTAGTTATTAACATTTTCCTCTCCCATTTAGCCTCATAATATTTTTTTGATAGTTAAACCCCTATGCTTTAACCTCAAAATAACGTATAAGTAAAGAAAAGTCTCCCAGATACGCGTTTTTCGTGCCAGTCAAATCCCCGCGTCTTTGTACATCTTCACGCAAAAATCGTCCGGCACGAGCTATCCTCTCCTCAATAGTACCACGACCAGAAGGAAATTTATGCCACAACTCCTTTGATTTAAGAAGATCACATGCCAAATGATATGCTGCATGATCATTATTTGGTTGGGACACAATTTGTTGAATTGCCCGGCTCAAACTACTGTATATTTGAGGCATTACCTCAAATGGAAACTCCCTTCCAACATTTTTAACAAGAGATTGAGCATTTATAACTGTAACCAACGAGTACCCTATTACTGCATCCAAATCATCTTCCCGAGGAATAATCTGTTCCAGCATATCAAAATAAACAGTCAATTGCGGTTCTCTCTTCCTAGACATATCTACTCAATACATTCTTACTTAAAAATAACATCGTCTCTCTAGTATAGATTCTCTAGTATAATGCCCCCATCTCAAATTACTTCAAAACCGCTTTCAAACTTGCAATCGCCACTTCTAACTGAGAATTATCTGGTTCATTCGTGGTAATTCGCTGCATAAACAGTCCAGGGGCAATACACACTTTAACCGCTCTATTTTCTGAAAATCTTCCCGACAACTTGATTATTTCATATCCAATTGCCGCAATAACTGGCATAAGAGCAATGCGACCAACAAATTTCATCCACAGTGGTCCTGTAATAAATGAAAATATAATAATTGAAAGCAGCAGCACAAAGAACAAAAAGGACGTCCCACATCGCGGATGAAAACGCGAAAATTTTCTCACATTCTGAGGCGTCAATTTTTCTCCAGCTTCATAGCAAAAGATAGTTTTATGCTCCGCACCATGATACTGAAACAACCGCTTCACTTCATCAATACGCGAAATGGCAAGCAAATATCCTATAAATAACACCACTCTAAAAAATCCATCTAAAATATCAAACCAAAATGTGTTTCCCGCAATAAAATGCGCCGAAAAAAACGGCACTGCAATAAAGAGAAGTATTGCAAAAAGGAACGATCCTCCAATGGTCAATACCATCTCTTTCATAGAGAGTTTTTCAGATTCTCCCATACTCTGATTTGAACTCCAAATCAGCGCACGAACCCCATCATAAAGAGCATATGCCAGCCCTACTGCACCACGAACAAACGGCACAGAAAACATTTTTGGGTATGTACTACTCTTTTCGCGCAGAATTTTAATTTTTCCACTCGGTGTGCGAACAGCCACTGCGAAACGATCCTTATTTCGCATCATAACCCCTTCAACAACCGCCTGTCCACCAATATCCATTCAAAAAGGGATAATCCTTCACTTTAAAAACATATTGACCAAGATATAATATATAACAAAACACGACCCCTACAAAATTTGGTTTAGAACCGTGCTAAGTGAGCAGATAGCGCCCTCTCTAATGACAAATCAAACTCGAGTGAAATATTTTGACACAAATCTTGAAGCACCTTTGATTCATATTGAGACGTATCTGCGCCAAACTGTTTTAATTTTTCTTGCAAACTCTCACGAAACTCTGTGACCTCATTTTGTAATTGAGGATACGACCCATCATCTATCTCAGCATGAATAGTGTTTGCAACCTCAGTAAGTTCAATCATATTAGTAAATAAATAAAAATTAACCTGAGAAGGAGATGGATACATCTTGAGATATTCATCAAAATCTCCCTGATCAAAATCACCCCATTCAAACGAACGAGATAAATCTTCAGCTACGCGAGAGAAATCTGTTTGGACCGCAAAACTAGAGAGAGTTTCTTCTTTAATTTTTTGTTCATACCCCTTTTTTATGGTATTCACCACACCTTCTAAAATCTCTAAACCCACTACCCGAGCATCAAAACTATAATGCAAATTAATGAGATCTTCCGCAACCGATTTTTTCTTATCAATAAGTGTTTGAAAGACTGAACATATTTGAAGACCAGGCTTTAAATTATATTTAAATATAATATCAAAGATTATTTTACGGGCTCTAAACTGGCATGCAC
>CAYJTE010000051.1:0-2978 GCA_964372965.1 uncultured Methanosarcinales archaeon | reverse complement strand
TTCCGATCTGCACTCTCATACTCTTTCGCTAAAAAACTAACCAAATAAGATTCATACTCAGCAACAAACGTCCCAGAAAAGGGCTCGCCAAACAGCGCAACAGCATGATCATATTGTACATTATATTGAGATTGTAACACATACACTGAAGGTGAAAAAGTTCCCTCTTTAGCATGTTCAGCTTGTACCCTTTCTGCGAGATGTGTAAGAGTACTTAGTCGTTCATAAAAGAGTGAATAATCAACTGAAGCTTGAAAATGCGCAGCAACCGATTCATATAACCCCGGCATTCCTGCTTTTTGTAACTCTAATTCCAGTCCTTTCACAAAGAGAACCAGCAAAGTGGAGTTTATAAACAATATTGTCCTCAAGAAATAACATCAAAAAACCAAAAAATCAAGAATCATGTCCTCTCACGCAGCATATATCCAAACCCCGCCGATATAATCATCCCCTGTAACAGTGTACCAAGAAACGCAGCAAATAATTGTCCTTCAAGTGTATACAACGCCTTCAGCTCTTCCAGAGACAAAGCAATTTGAGTTTCATTGCGTCCATCTATTCGGAGTTGACCCTCAGCATACGCAAGACCATTTTGCATCCACTCCGGATTAATCCATACATTATATACATACAAAAATCCCGTGATAAGAAGTGCCGCAACAAATGCCATTGCCATACCTGATGCAAATCCCTGCAAAAATTTCATCTTGTCAAGTTGTTTTTTCTTCTCCTTAATTCCAAACCAAATACATACAACAGGGATAATCGATGTCACATACCTGCTATACGCACCATACTGCATTCGTGTCGTATGAAAACCAGCCAGAAATTCAATAAAAATCCACAAACTAACAGATAATCCCAAAATAAGCCCCCACTTCAGCTCTGTTTTATACCCATCTAATTGAAGTACCATATTCTCTGAACAGTAAGTGAGGATAAAAAGCTTTGCTATTATCTCTCCATTCGCCTCTTATCACCAAAATCCATTTTTTTCAAGTAGTAATTTTACCCATTATAATAAATCACTTCAAAAAATCAAAATAATGTTCATATAAACATTTAAAAACAAACCATCTACTATTTACACATGGAATTATTAAAACACCACCTCGCTCGCATCCTTGCAGTTTTTTTGTACCTCACTGTTATGGCTGGCACATGGGATGCCTGGTGGCATGGCGCAATCGGACGCGATACATTCTGGGAACCACCTCATATCCTTCTTTATTCAACAGTTCTTTTGGCAATCGCGTTTGGCATCTACGGATGGATCACAACCAAAGAACGGGTTTGGCGTAGGCTCGCCATTGTTCTGTTGTTAGTACCAATTTCAGCTCCCTTTGACGAGTTGTGGCATCGCACATTTGGCACTGAAGACATTTCCAGTCCGATAATTGTATGGAGCCCACCACATATTATCCTCATACTAGCAATTATCGCAAGCACCTACTTTTTGTTACCCATTCTTAAACAAGAGAAAAATGAAACCGCCAAGCGACTCTTTGGTACTCTTCCATTTGCAAGTATCCTCAGCCTTGCTCTCTTTCTCATGACTCCCATTTTACCCACTGGTCCCTGGGAACTTCTCGGTTTTTGGGGTTCAGCCATCATCGCAGCAATAATTGTAGGTGTTTATCTCCTGGCAGATAAATGGCTGCCAGGCATTGGAAAATGTACCCATTTTTGTGTTTTCTTTCTTTTAATTAGTGCCATTTCCTTTGGAGAACAAATTTCTCCTGATGTTATCATTTCACCTCACAACCATCCCCCCAGCTGGCTGACCATTGTTGCATTTCTCTTACCAGCCATATTTTTGGATGTAACTACAAGTAAATCCCCCCTATTGCGAGGGGGAGGTGTTGCATTACTTTGGTCAGGCACATTATACGGTTTTTCTTCACTGTTTTTTATGCCAGAGTTTCGCTATACTTCCCAGGAAATGCTAATAGGTATTAGTATGTCATTAATTGGGGGTTTGGTAGTAGGGTTTCTTTTTTCACAACAAGCTAAACAAACAGATAATAACCACATTATTTCCAAGTAAAATCCACAACTGAAATTTTGACGTTAAAGTCAGATCTTCCTTAAATCTTAATTACAAACGATTAACCCCCCCTAAAATAAGTAAAATGGTTGATTAGTAAGCATGAAATTCATCATTTCATTCATTTAACCCATATGAATCAACAAAGCCCTTGATCATTTTATAATCCCTCAAAAAATTAAATCCTTTTTCAGTAAGAGTATACGTCTTCCGTTCTTCTTTATCTTTTTTTTGAACAATAAACTCCTTTGCAAGCAGTTCATTCATATACGTGCCCAGCATTTCATGGGAAAGATTTGCTTTATACATAATCTGGGTAAGTTTTACTTTATCACTCTTACTCCTAATAATATCCAACATATCATTAATAATTTCAAGACGATCTCTTTTTACACTCATTTTCGCAGCACCAAATACAGATTAACCAATATCAACATATACGCAGTCAACTCCAAAAAGTATCCAATTACACTAAACAGCTCATGATCAACCATCATAAAAAAATGAAAACTCCCAAAGCACAGAAAAATAAATGCCAGCGCCACAATCAACGTTTTTGTCTCCCTTCGCAATCTAAAATTTTCAATATAATACCAAGAGATCAGTCCTAAATACAACGCTGAGATAAGATGAAAAGTGACAAATGGATTGCTACTTCCCCAAAAAGCAATCAACGTCACAAACAAAATAACCCAAAAGGTACGGTTTCGAGAAGATTTCAACGTCATAAATAACAATATCACAATACCAACCAGCCACAATATAGAGTGGAAATACAAAGTCACTATCTTCAGTATATCCACTGGAACCACTGCAGGTCTTAAAATAGTCAACAGACAAGATAGTCCTTGTACCATATATGATAAAGACACAAATAAACACCCAAACCCCCACCGCCTCACCCTACTCTGATTACTTGCTTTATACA
>CAYJTE010000050.1:5760-6873 GCA_964372965.1 uncultured Methanosarcinales archaeon | reverse complement strand
CAGTATCTCTGCCAGAAGCGGAGATTGAGACCACTTCGACTCCGCAACATTACACTTTTTCTTACTTTTTATGACTGAACGATCTGTATTCTGAAATACTTGAGACGTTCTCCTTGTGAAATGAATCAGCCTTTTGTGGAGAAACAGTTTCAATATAACTTATAGATCCCGCGGCGTCACAAAGCGAGCTATACCACTCGCTGAGCCAGCTTTTTCCCATGCTAAAAAGTGAAAGACATTTATGTGTGAATTCAAATATTATCCTGTAATGTGTTACTGTTGTTCTTGACAAACGACTCCTTGTGCCTTAGGGCACAAGTTTTTCTCTCTAAATTCAAAGGTGGTTAATCATCAGCGGAGATACCGGGTTTGGTATGTGGATTTTTTGTGTTGGTCCATTGTTTTTTTGGACTAAAATTACTTAAATGATGTTCTTTTTTTGATATTATGACTAATTTTAAAGTGGTGCATTTCAAGAACCAGTGTATTTCATGCGGGGCGTGTGCTGCCATTAGTTCGAAATTTTGGAAAATGGACAATGAGGGTCTTGCGGATATTGTGGGCGGTGTTAAGGTGAAGGACCATTATGAACTTGTTTTGGAAAGTGAGGCGGATCGAGTTATTAATCAAGAAGCAGCTGATTGTTGTCCTGTTAATATTATTCATGTTGAGAAAATGATGGAGTCGGGTAAGAAGAAGTAGTTAAGTCGTATTTGTGCACTGTTTCTATTTGCGAGTATTATGTTCTTGATGTAGAAGGTGTTGGAAGTTGAGGTGATGGAAACGGAGTTTTGAGAGTTGGTCGTTGTGTTCTTTCGCTAATTTATGAAGGTATCTCGTTACTTTTTCGTATTCTCTCTGTTTTTGTTGTTGGGTGTGAGGTTCGGTGGTTCTTATCGTTTTTTCTTTTAGATGATGTGCTTTTGCTGATATATCTTTTATTTTTTCGTTTAGTTTTAGTAGTTTACGTGATTCAATGTACATGTAGGCGGCTTCACGTTTGAGGTTGGACATATTGGGGATGAAGAAGTTGATGTTTATATGTTTGGTGCTTTAGGTAGTTGATGCTGGTTAGGTGGTTGATGCTGGTTAGGTGGTTGATGCTGGTTAGGT
>CAYJTE010000050.1:0-5660 GCA_964372965.1 uncultured Methanosarcinales archaeon | reverse complement strand
TAGTTGATGCTGGTTAGGTGGTTGATGCTGGTTAGGTGGTTGATGCTGGTTAGGTAGTTGATGCTGGTTAGGTAGTTGATGCTGGTTAGGTGGTTGATGCTGGTTAGGTGGTTGATCATTGATGATAGGGGTTGATTAGAAGATGATTAGAAGATGATTAGAAGATGATTAGAAGATGGTTGGATATCACTCTTAGAGTGAAGGAATCTTTATAACGTTCATGTTACCTTTTGTTGTTATGATTATTCCTACTAAGCCTGTTCCGTTTCGTGGCTCTATTTTGGTTACAGGAGCTACTGGTACAGTTGGAAAGTTAGTTGTGGCTGAACTTCTGCGTAGTGGAGCTCGAGTGAGGGCAGGTGTTCGTTCTGTTTCTAAGGCTGCACCTCTTAAAAATATGGGGGCTCAAGTGGTGGAGTTAGATTATGCAAGACAGTCAACAATTACGTTAGCGTTTACAGGTGTTGATCGTTTGTTTATTGTAACGCCTTTAGATAATCGAATGGTGCAGTTTACGGAGCAGTTGGTTGCTGAAGCGCAAAAAGTGGGTGTTAAACATATTGTAAAGTTGTCTGCGGTTGGTGCTTCCATTCGTTCGCTTTTGAGTTTGGCTAAGTGGCATGGTGAGGCGGAACAAATTGTGGCTAACTCAGGTGTTCCATTTACGATTATTCGACCGGCGATGTTTATGCAGAATTTTATTACGATGTTTGGTGCATCTATTCGTGATGATGATATCATTTATGCAGCAGCAGGTGAAGGAAAAGTTCCTTTTATTGATGCGCGTGATATTGCTCGAGTTGTGGCTAAAGTTATTTTAGAAAAACATACTGATCGTATTTATACTCTTACAGGTTCTGAAGTGTTGTCGTTTTCTGATGTAGCTTTGATTTTACGTAAAACGTTGAAACGTGAGATTGAGTATGCTGCTGTGTCTCAAGAGGGTGCTCGGTCTGGTATGGAAGGATTAAAGATGCCGTCTTGGATGGTTGAGGCGTTTTTAGAGATGTGGAGTGCGGTTCGTGCAGGTCATTTTTCTGTGCTCTCGTCTGATTATAAAACAGTAACGGGGTTAGCACCAGTTTTGTTTTGTGATTTTGCAGTTGATTATAAAGAAAAATGGGTGTAATTTGTAATTTTTTTCATTGACTCGTTTATTGTTTTGTACTTCTATCTTTTGAACCCTTTGCGGTGTGGCGGTGTTTTTGTACTTCGTCTTTCAGTTGTTCCTTTTGATTTTTGTGGAGGGTTAGGTCTTGGATCAGGTGTGTCTCTAAATGATCGTCTTGCTGATGTTTGATTTTGTTCTCTTTGATTGAACGTAGATTTTTTTCCGAATGTACTCCGACCACGTTCTAGAGGGTTGCTCTTCTTTTCGAATGATCTTCGTTCTGGAAATGTTCTAGTGTTAGGTGTGTTTTCAAATCTTCTTTCGGATGGTCGTTTTTGTCCTGTACTCCCAAATCTTGCTCGTTCTGTTAGAGATTGTGATTTATTGCTGAACCCTCGTGGTTCTACACTTTCAAATCCTCTTGTTCTTTCTGGTCTTTGGTGTTCTTTTACAAATCCGTATCTATCTTGTCTGATTGTTCTTTCTTCTTGGAATTTATCTTCTTGAAATTTATCTTCTTGAGATCTCCTCTTTTGAAATTGATTTCTGGTGCTGGTGAGTCCCCTTTGCTCATTTTGATCTTTTCTTGATGATTGTTCCAGCTCGTTTCTTTTTGATGTTATTCTTTTTTCGAATGTTGTTGGTGAACGTGGAGGCAGTTGCATGGGCGGTTTACTTTTTTGTTCTTCGTTTTTGTCTGTGTCACTCCTTGCTTTTTTGCTTTCTTTTGGAGGTTCGTTTTTGATTATGATCATACAGTGGTCTTTTTCATATGGTTCGAGATTTCTGAAATCTATGACTGTTAGTTTTTCTTCAATTTGTTTTCGTACTTCTTCAAAGATTTGTTTGGATGGTTTTTTGGCGTCAATTGATCTGGCTTTTACGGCAAGTAGTCCGTATCCACCCTTTTTTAGGAGTTCACAGTTTTTGAGAAATATTTCAGCTTGGTTTCGCTGTGCTACATCTTGAATTATGATGTCTGGTTCGCAGATTCTGTTTTGATATTGTTCTGGATGGTTTGCGTCACAGAGTAGAGGTACGATGTTTGGCCGATCATGTGAGAGAAAGATGAGATCACGTACGACTCTTGGTGCGGGGTCAACTCCGAAGATAAGACCATCTTTACCTATCATGTCAGATATAAATGAGGCGGTGTATCCATGTGATACTCCGAGGTATAATATAATATCAGATTTTCTGAGTCCAATATTAGTTGCACCTTTGGCTATGCAAGCTGCTACTTTTGATCGTGTTGGGTCAAATTCTCGAAATTCTGATGCTCCTTCGAAAACTTTTCTCTCATCAAATGGTGTTTTTCCAGGGACGAGATTTTCAGTATAAAGTCTGCGTCCGTCGGTGAATAGTTCAAATACTTTATGTGGTTTTATGTTACTCATGTTTTTGCGGTGTGTTTGTGTGCGGGATTTTTCTGGTTGTTGTTAATTTGGGGGTTACTTTGATTCGTTGTAGAGTTACCTTTTTGGTTGGGTTCTTTGTATGTTATAATGTTTGTATAGCTCGGAAGTTGTGAAGTTTACTGTTTGGTTCATGCTGTATCCCAAGTTTATTACTCCTTGTTCGACTTTCCGTTCGTTTGTTGATTCTATTTCCAGATATGGTGGAAAGGCAGGATTGTTGTCGATTGCGTATTTTATGTCTCCCAGTTGATATAGTGTTCGATGTTTAGTTTCGCGTGAGTTTTCTGCAAGTCCGATTGCTTCAAATAGTTTTATGGTGGCTTCGAGTTCGCTTGTGTTAAACTCGATTTCGGATCTATGTTTTAGGTTTCCCGCTTGTTTTTTTCCTTTATAAGTTACTTCTACTTTTTCTCCGAGTGTTCTGATGCGCAAAGTACTGCCTTTTTCTTTTAAACTACGATTCGGATAGTCCATTTTTATGGCGTGGACTGGACCGTCGTAGAGTTTTGTTGCACCGAGTTTTTCTAGTTTTGTTATGATTGTGGAAGGGTTGATTTCGAGTATGAGCACTTCTATCTCTTCAATTATAGGCATAGTTTTTTCTCCAGTTCTTTTTTGTATTCTGGAGCTTTGAACTCTCCTTTGAAATAGTCTAATCTGGCGCAAAGGGAAAGTTTGTCTGCAAGGAGTCTTGCCGCTTTTCCTTTTTCGTCTTTTTTCGCATTTTGTACAAAAGGATGATTGATTATGAGCCCGTATTTTGGAGAGCGTGCTCCCGTTTTGATATGTCTAAAAAGGGCTTTTTCTGCTCCAAATAGTTGGAGAGTTGATGCGGGTAGCATGGCTAGATGTTTAAGTGAACGGGCGTGGTTGAGTAATTTTGCAGCGATAGTTGCTCCTCCTAATTCGGTTAAATTCGGACAGTGGGTTTGCATTAGTTGTGTCAGGTACTCTTCGTTTTGTTTTCGCAGTTTGAAGAGATTTATTACTTCATTTGCGAGGAGTTTTATGGGGATGATGTCCTTTTGCTGTAGGTTTGCGCCAAGGTTGTTTTTGATTTTGAGATCTGATTCTATTTCGATATTTGTTTTTTCGCTGATTAGTTTTGCATAGAAGATGTGGTCTTGTATTTTATGTTCTAGTTCGGGATAGGTTAGGGAGTGCCATTCTCTTAGGCGCTTTGAGATGATGTTTACGGCTCGATCAATTTCGTCAAGAAGGCTGACTGATTGAATAATTAGGTTGTCTTCGTTTACGGTTTCTTTTAGTGCTTCTTGGGTTTGGTACTCGTTTGATTGGTGGAACAGTGAGCGGTATTTAGGGTCTTTTAATTTAGCTAAAAAGAGGGGCGTTAACTCTTTTGGAAGAGGTGATACGTTTTTGTGTCTTAGATTTATTTTTTGTTCACACTGGGCGGCGGTTTGATTAGTATTTACAAGTTCGATGTCGTGAATTTGAGTTGTTTCGTCCAGAATGAATGTTCCAATGAAATGGGTGTAAATATACATATTTTTGTGTTCTTTCGTAATATATTTAAAGCTTGTTTTCATTTTTGGGTTTTATTTTGATCAAGGAGAAGTGTTGTTTGTTAGTGTAGGTATTTAATTATGGATATTGGTCAACGACAATTTTCAGATGAGAAATGTAAGTATTGTGCTATTTCTATCGATCGGTCTCTTTGGAAATCATATTGGGAGCGAGATTATCTTCATTATAAAGTGTGTACATGTTTAGGTTGTGGCAGGACAAATTCATTTCGAGTAGCTTTTTTTGGATCTGGCCATGATGCTGTGTTTGGTCCTGCGAGATCTATTGATGGGATTATTCGTAAGGTGTGTGAGAGAGAAAGGTAGTGTTTTTTGGGTATTGATACTTTGGGTATTGATACTTTGGGTATTGATACTTTGGGTATTGATACATTTTATAACTTCTAAATGAAATATTTATAACTCATTTATGAAATATAGTTATTATGGTTACACTTATTGCGGTTCACAGTGTTGATTCATCGTGTTATTTTCAAAAAGGTTTTGATTCGCGGGGTTGTTTTGGCTCCTCTTGTAATGATGCTTGTTGTAGGTATGGGGCGGATGTTGATTCTGATTCTTACGATTTAATTATGGAGCATAAAGATAGTATTGAGAATCTTACAGGTGTGGCGGCTGCCGATTGGTTTAATGGCAGGTGGAGCGGGGATTCTGATTTTTTAGGGGGGAATTCTATTCGCTCAAATGTTGCTGAACGGGGATATTGCGTGTTTCATGTTGCGGAAGGTCGAGGGTGCGCTTTGTATGGACTTGCTTCACAAGGTATCGATCGGACTATTATTCCTTCTATTTGCAGGCTTTATCCTCTTAGTTGGGATAAAGGGTTGCTTGTTGTGTCTGAATATGTTGAACAATCTTGTAATTGTTCTGATCAAAGTAATGTTGGCGGCCAATCGATTTTGGAGTCGCAGATTCGTGAAGTGGAACAGATTTTTCAGATTCAAGAGCCAAGGTTAAAATAGATCTGTGTGTTATCTTTGTTTTGTGGTTAGTTGCTTTTCTTAGGTGGTCGCAAAAGGTTGATATAGGAGTTGTTCTTAATTATATTTGTTACATTAGTTCCATTATTTTTTTATTGTTGGTGTTACTGTTTTGTATAAAATTTGTTTGATTAGGTGATATGTATGGTTGAACTTGTAGTAGGTATGAAGGCTCCAGAATTTTCGCTTCCAGATCATAATTTGGGGGTGCATTCGTTATCGGAACTTAAGAATAAGTGGCTTGTACTTTATTTTTATCCTAAAGATAACACTCCTGGTTGTACTATTGAAGCTCATGATTTTTCAGTTCTTAAACCTGATTTCCAAAAAGTGGACGGTGTGATTTGGGGTGTTAGTCCGGATAGTTCAAAGAGTCATTGCTCTTTTATGGATAAACAAGGTTTATCGATTACGTTACTTTCTGATGAGAAGAAAGAAGTTATTGGGTTGTACGGGGTGTGGGGTATAAAAAAATTTATGGGTCGTCAGTATGAAGGTGTTTTGCGTTCTACTTTTTTGATTGATCCTCACGGAAAAATTGCTCATATGTGGAGAGAAGTGAGTGTGAAGGGTCATGCGGCTGAGGTTCTCGAAAAACTGAAAA
>CAYJTE010000049.1:0-6956 GCA_964372965.1 uncultured Methanosarcinales archaeon | reverse complement strand
CTCCCGCACTATATCCCCTCTATCCGATTTACCTCCAATAATTTTCATTTACCACTACTCCTATTTACCACTACTCCTATTTACCACTACCCATATCTATTTAAAATCAAATTCATCGCTAACCATTAACAACTAGAATCCCAAAAAGAGGTAGATAGATGGCAAAATACAATTCTTTGGATGAAGTACCCGCAGATTTAATTTCAAAATTATCAACCTATTTTAGTACACCAACTGGAGACACCTTTGTAATCAAAAATCTCCCACCCGAATTAACGGGCGGCCTTCTTGCAAGATACTCTCGAGCACCATATTCACTGAGACTCACCTTACTAAATGAGTTCTTAGACGAGTCTGGAAACCCATCAGCACAAAAAGGATCTGAGTTAATGGATCGCGTCCTCAATGCGTTTGGTGACGACTCTGTAGGAGAACTCGAAGGAGCTCACGTTGGTTTTGAGCGTGTAAGCCAGTTATTAACCAAAGTAATTGAAGATAAAAGAATCGGCGGATCTCCAATTGAACAATCAACTAGATATGTCAGATACGATCAAAGAGATAAACAGGGCAACTGGCCATATCTCAGACCGCAAGGTATCCGAGAAGCAGGGTTCCTTCCTCAGTTTGAATCACTCTGTGATAGCGCCTTTGATATTTATAGTCGAGCAGTCCCGCTTATATCTGAGATATTCAAACGACAACTACCTGAATCAGAGTTTGAAATTGAAGTTGAACGAGATAGTAGGAAAACCAAAGTAAAAAAATCAGACCTCAAAAGCGACATCGAAGCAAAAGCGTTCAAAACCGCCTACGCCTTCACCATTCGTTGCGCCGCACTCGATGTTAGCAGATGCGTACTCCCCGCATCAACATTAACCCAACTTGGCTTGTATGGAAATGGCCGGTACTTTGCAAATCTCATAACTGCCCTCAAATCCAGCAACTTATATGAAGCACAATCCAAAGGAAACGATCTCGAAGAACAACTGAAAACTCATATTCCCACGTTCATAAAAAGAGCTAAAGCTGACCCAAGAAAAGAAGAGCGTGATAATGACATGTATCTGCTCGCATCAAATCTCATCAATTCATCTAAAATTCCCGAAGCTGAAAATGCTAAAGTAACTCTTCTCCTTCCAAGAGATATCGAAACTGCATTTCTCTGTGACACCTTGTTTCCATATACAAATCTCAGCGTAAACCAAATTAATCACATTGTAACGAGGCTTCACCCAGAAGAAAAAACAAAAATCATAGAGACATATGTGGGCGTAAGAGACTCCCGTCGCAATCGCACTGGAAGAGCCGCAGAAACAGGTTATCCATTCACCTTTGAGATTGTTGGCGGATTTGCAGAGTATAGAGATCTAGAACGACATCGTATGATGACACAGCAGCGCCAACTCCTAACCACCAAATTAGGGTTTGAAATACCCTTTGAAATAGCCGAAGTAGGTCTAACATCTGAAGTCGAAGATCTAATTGGAAAATCAAACGAAATCTACACCACCCTCAACATCGCAGAATTACGTGGTGAAGCACAATACGCAACACTGTTCAACCATCAAATCCGATTTATGATGGGAATGAATCTACGAGAGCTCCAACATTTAACCGAACTACGATCACAACCCGCCGGACACTTCAGTTATCGAGCAGTAGCGCAAGAAATGGCGCGTCAGGCAATCACCAGTAACCCCTGGATTGCTCCTATGTTAAATCATATAAACTACAGCGATCCAGGAAATAAAATTGCCCGAGCCAAAGAACAAGGACGAATAGCCGGGAAAAATCTAAAGACCGGGGTCGATGGAGCTCAAGATTTAGAAGAGTAAACCAAATAGAATAAAGTAAAATGTCCAGTTCTACAATTTCCTACACGCCTTTTTCATATTTTTTATGTATGCCCCAATGAGGTATACGCCCAAACACCATCAAAAGAACCATCTTCAAAAGTAATATTTTCTAAATCCATAATATGTGTTTCTAACCATTTCTCTTTACATAACTCAATCATTGCTGAAGAAATACCAATACAAACAGGCTCAAAACCATTTTGTTTGAAAAAAGAGCATCCCTCCCCAGACCACTTCCAACATCTAATATTCTCCGTCCTCCCAGATTTTGACAAAATAAGGACACATCATCCATTAAATGGTTTTGCAAATATCCCGTGGTATTATTCGCATACAATACCGCATGGGTATCGTATGCCTCTTGGTTCACTTTTTTATAATTTCTCAAATCATCAAAGTTCCAACTATTTTTGTTCATTATCTTCCCTTCTTTTATATAATTTCCACACCTCAACCGCCTGCCTTCTTGTTTCCACAACCGAAATACCCGCATCAATGAATTCAACCGAACACCCACGTGATTCAAAAATCTCACGCAACCATGCGCTCTCATATAATGGCTTCAATCGCCTCTGAAAATCAAGCGTCTCAAAAATCGCATTATCTTTTTTCTCTCGTGTATCCAATCGTGCCATAAGACCATCAATATCCGTTATTGTTGGAATTACAAGAACAGTCGGGACATGTGACAACGCAAATTTGTTTCCCGCCAAATCCATTATCTCAGAAACATCCATTCCACCCTGCGTTGATCTATCTGCAGAATCTAACATTTGATACACTAAACTTGTAACTACCCCACGTGATTGAATCACATCATCTCCACGACTTAGCACCGGAAGAAGAGTGGTAGTATATAATTCATGTCGGTCAAGTGCATACGCCTCCGCAATAACCCGTGGATCATAATCTCGCTTGTTTTTCGAAATATACTCACTACGGATCCTTCGACCAATACCTGCAAATGTTGGCTCAGCACTAATAAGAAGCGATCCTTTTGGAATATCTGATGCACGCGGATTATAATCAAAAGAGGGATTGTTCAAATCTCCCCACCAATTATTACAATCAAAAGTGCGACGACCCGTTTCCCGTTCATACTCCACAATTGCTGAGAGCACTTCCCCTTTTCCCACACCATCAAGACCATCTGTCATTAAAAACACCATCATCCCACCTCATCTATAATAGTACTCAACATCAACTAAACAACAACCATCATACACTCATTCTAATCAAGTAAAATAAGCAGGAATCCCCTGGATTCGCACGGAAAAGCAACGACTTTTCCGGCGCACCGATAAGATAGTTATTCTTATCGAGTGCATCCTGGGAGGCAAGAAATGAGATATTCTTCTCATTTCTCGTGAATGCGAGTTCCGCATTGGGATTCCCATCTTATTTTATTTTAGAAAATCCGTCTTGGAAAAGAGCCGAAAATCCCCATCCCCTTGGGGTGGGGATATTTTCCGCAGGAAAGCTCGGAACGGCAGTGACGCTGGGCTCTTTTCAGGATTTTCTTTAAACACAACCAAAACAACACGAATCACCATTTGAAATACTTAGCCGGTTTTGGTCCGCGCTGCAACTGATAATTTGATGCCCTGCCATAAATCTGTTGTGGTTCATTATTACGAAAAAACAATAAATCTCCCAGTGGCATTCCATCATGTAACTCTTTTTGTGTAATTTCAGGACGAATTTCAAACACTAAATCCCCTTTAAAGCCCGAGTCAATAAACCCTGCAAAGTGGAGCGGGCCTTGAACACCCTTATGGGAATGCGCTGATAACTCACAACTCACCGTTGATGGAATAGATAAACTCTCCTTTGTTGCAAACAAATAATGTTGTGAAGGACGAACCGTCACTTTACTCTCTCTAGTTTTTATTTGTTCAAAATATTTTTCAACTGAATAATATCCATTATGACTCAGCAAATTGATAGGAGTATGATTTTGAATTGCTCGCAACCCTACAACAGGACCCATCAAATCTAAATGAATTTGTGTACCTTCACCAATAATATGTCTTGCTCGATTTCCAAAAGCATCAGACAGCAGCACTTCTTTCTCACCCAGTTCTCGAAGCTCTGACATAGAATATGCATAATCTTCTCCAGAAAAAAATCGTGTTTGATTTATGGCAATCCCTGGGTACGCAACTAAATTAAACACGAGTGGTTGTACTAGCAACCACAGCGCAGCATCCCGTCCGCACGAGTACACATAATGCACTTCATCAAAACAGGGATTATAATCTGCCATCATCCGCGCATTCACAAATAAGCGTCCAAACGTACTTTTTGTGCTTGATTTTACTCGCTCTCCCCGATGCAAATGAACTGATGCATCAAGAGGAAAAAGGTAGGTATGACCCACTTTCAGCTCCGCTCCTTGGGATAGCGATAATCGATCAACCCGACTCGCAGGCAACTCCGCAACAATTTCAGAAACTTTCCTCCCTTCCTGTGGCTGAAAAATACCCACTTCATCAGTTGAGAGCGCAAAACCCTCATCTCCAAGACACACATCTAAAGAGTTAGGTTGGACTCCAAACGAAGAACCTTTAACACGACCACTAGAAATAAGTTCCTCCAATTCAAAATCAACCAGACATCTTCCCCTCTCTTTCCCCATACAACCTTAAGTTAAAATTCCATTTATAATGATTTGTAGTCTCTTTCCATAGAGATCGAATAAGAATGGAAAGAAAATATATTTGAAATTCCCTATTTCACATTTGATTATGAAAGAATTTCACTATGTTTCATGTAAAATGAAAATAAAATAATAACAGAGACAATAACCGTGATTAACCGTGATTAACCGTAATTAACCGTAATGATAACATATATACATAGCTTACACCATGAAACCCCCTCAAGCAAATTTTTATAAACAGAACAAAGTACCTCCACCCATGAAAAAGATAGCCCAAGGAGCTGAGGCCATAATTTTCGAGCTAAAAAAACGCACTAACAGCAAAGCGAAGTCCATCATCATCAAAGAACGCTTTGAAAAAAAATATCGTATTTCTGAGTTAGATAAATCTCTCAGACAATTTAGGACAAGACGAGAGACTAAAATCCTTCAAAAATTGGAAGAAGCCAAATTTCCCGCCCCCCTGCTCATCGAATCAAACGACAAAACCATGACTATCAGTATGTCAAAGATAGAAGGGACTAAACTGCGTGATTATTTGTTAAAAGAAAAATACACAAAATCCGTTGGTGTAGAAATAGGAAAACGTATTGGACAGCTGCACAACTTAAACATCATCCACCAGGATCTCACCACCTCAAATATGATCAAAACTAAAAATAGAATCGTAATGATAGACTTTGGACTATCTTTTTTCTCGGAAAAAGAGGAAGATAAAGCAGTTGATCTTTTCTTGCTTGAACGTGCAATAGAAAGTACACACTGGAACCTTCGCGGAAAAATATTGCCTGATATTATGAATGGGTATAAAATAGCAAATTCTCAATCAGAAGCAATCTTAACCAGACTCAAGCAAGTCAAAGAAAGAGGACGAAACAAAAAGAAGCAAGAAAAAGAATAATAAAATCCAAATTTAAATCATATTCTCATACTTTCCACGCCTTAGTACCAACTCCAAATCGTCCTTCAGCCTGCACTTCATCCCATATAAATCCCGCTGCAGACAAATTCTCACGAACAATAGGATGACCCGTATGGGTAATCAACATTCCCCCTAATTTCAGAGAACAGTAAATCGAAGAAAACAAAGATTTGTCCCATACCTCAAAACAAAATTGTGGTGGGTATAAATCATACAATACCAAATCAAACATCTCCTCCTCAAACTTCATATCTTTCCCTGCTATATCACCTATTTTCAAATTCACCTGTAGTCTGTCATGTGTAAGCCCGCCTGCAACCTTCCGAAGTAAGCTCAACTGTGGTAATTGTGGTAAAATTAAATGATGTTCATCCATCATTTTAGTAACATTCATATCTCTCTCCACTCCGACAATGTATACGTTACAAGTTGGATTCACTGCCCAAATTGAATCCAAAACGAGAGCTGATAAATATCCTACACCAAATCCCACTTCTAAAATAGTAACGGAACCTGTGGACACCAGTTTCTCAAACGGAATTTGCCGAATATATTTATGTCTCAACTCCGATAAGCCATAATACGGATGCAAAAGCATCCCTTCAGATGTTTTGTACGAAATTGTTCCATCAAGAAGCAAAAGAGGTTTCATATCGCATAGAACGAATCAAACTATAAAAAACAAACTATACTTTAACCACGCAAGGAATTCATATTTCTTGCTCATGCCTCTCAGCCCGTTGTATTAAATGTTCCACTTGGTGCAACTCAAAAAATAAAAATCTTTTAATCCGTTCTCGAAAGAGCGCAATGAAAGCACCAACAACAACAACAGTCAAAAGTACAGCCATTCTCCAACTGAGTCCAGAAGATATCTCTGAACCAAGTGCTGCAACAATGAGCGCGCGAGGAATTGATCCCAGCAGTAGCAGTCCCAGCAGTGTTCTAAATTTCATATGTGTTAAACCAAGAAGCAAACAAATAACATCAGCCGGAAAAACAGGAATAGCAAACGCAAACAACACAAACGCATGACCTCTCTCATTAAGTAAATGAAAAAAATGAATACGATGATGGTGATCAACCAGTTTTTCAAGAAGAGGTCTTCCACCAAAACGGATCATATAAAATGAAATAATTCCTCCAAAAATAAGCCCTATATAACTCAGAAGGCCTCCCAAAAAAGTACCATACACAT
Organism: uncultured Methanosarcinales archaeon; assembly: GCA_964372965.1. GTDB lineage: Archaea > Nanobdellota > Nanobdellia > Woesearchaeales > GW2011-AR9 > CAMAVK01. Next base: position 318 of record CAYJTE010000049.1, on the reverse strand, counting down.
ATCCTCCGCCAATAACCACTACTGGGCTAGGAATTGGAAGCGGTCCAGCCGCAGTAACCAGAAGAACATAGATTATACCTCCCACATACTTGAAATCTAAAATTGTATTTTTCACCTGTTCCGGACTCGAGATATACGGAGCAAGAAGCATCGTCCCTACAATAAGTAAAATAATAACGATCGCGCTTCCTATCACCCTATGAAGTGTCTTCATACTATCTACCGTAGTCTCTACATTCTTAAACATTACGACTAAAGAGGCTCTGTAGAAAAAGTCCTCAAGCGGCCTAAAGCGACCTTCTCTTTGAGAATCCCTCA
>CAYJTE010000048.1:0-7077 GCA_964372965.1 uncultured Methanosarcinales archaeon | reverse complement strand
GATGTATTAATTGGTCTGCAGTGGGGCGACGAAGGAAAAGGACGGTTCATTGATTATCTTCTCGAATCAGGGATATACCAAATCGTATCTCGCTTTAATGGTGGACCAAACGCTGGCCATACCTTAAGTGTTAATGGTCATATTATCGCGCTCCACGGCCTACCTAGCGGAGTATTCCACCCAAATATTCAACTCGCAATCGGCGCCGGCTGCGTCATCAACCCCAAAAAACTTCTCCAAGAAATTGCCGAAGTAGAAAGCCTCGGTGTCTCGCTCAAGGGTCGACTTCATATTTCTCCATATACCACTCTCATTCAACCACATCATGTACTTGAAGACGTTTTCTACGGCAGGCATCTCGGAACTACCGGAAATGGCATCGGTCCAGCCTACGCGCAGCGCGCCATCAGAAGTAAGGGCGAGTTTCTAAATGATGTTCGCTTTGCAGACGCCATTCTTCAAGCAAAAGATACTATGAGAATCGTGAGAACTAACCTCGACGCAACTATTATTGGTTTCGGTCAGCGAAATGTAGAACAACTTGCACGCCAGTTTATGAGTCGCCAAATAATTACTGATTTTGAGCAAAGTGTAAGCGCTCTAAATGATTATCTTGAACACGACCCACTTTGGTTAACCAAACAAGTCGAGTCTGGAAGTAATATTCTCTTTGAAGGGGCACAAGGTGAAGAACACGACGTAACCTATGGTAACGCACCATTTACAACTTCAAGTAATACTATCGCATCTGCAGCCTACACGGGAGGTGACCTCAATAATAAATTTCATAGACAAACTATGGGTGTCATAAAAGCCATTCCTTCACGTGTAGGAGCAGGACCATTTGCAGCGGAGTTAGGAGGAAAAAAATCAGAACAATATTGCATGGAAGATGGTGGGAAAAAACATACCCAGGAGTTTGAACAAGCAAATTATAATGCAGATAGACTTCTCAAATCAGATGATGATTTTGAACTTGGAATTGCACTACGCATGAAAATTGGAAACTATGGGGCAACCACCAAACGACCACGAAGAACGGGTCTTATAGATCTTCCTCAATTAAAGATGGCTGCAAAAAGATCAGGTGTAGACAAATTATATATCACCAAAATTGACGAGCTCCCACTCTTTAACGAATCAAAGTATCACGGTCTTCCACTTGTAACTGCTTATCACCGGGGTGGTGTAAAGTTAGAGAGTTATCCGATCACAACTAAAGAACTCAGCGAAATTGAAATAGAAATCGGTAAAAACATTGGTCGAGTAGAAGGAAAGATATCAACAAATTGGCATTCTCTACCCGGACCAATTCACACGTTAGTAGATATTATTGAAGAAACCTGCAATGCAAAAGTGGACGCGCTAGGAGTTGGACCAGAACGCGAAAAAGTAGCCTTCCGAAAGTAAATCATCAAGTAAATAGCTAACAAGAACAAAGAAAATAAATCACCAACAATAAAAAGATCAGCTTTTTCGAGTCAAATATCGAACCAGCGAGAATTGCGATCCATACTTGTCTCGAAGTACTACTCCATTTGGTAAATCAGCCGATTTTATCTCATCCGCCGAGAACGTACTAACTATTTCACTCAAATCACGCTCCATCTCAATTTGCAATCGAACTCTACTTGGATTCTTCATGGTAGGATACACTTCTAAAGTAAATCCGAGAGAATCAGAAGAATAATGAACTGGACCATCATTGTGTTGCTCGCAAACAAAGTTCATCCCTAAACGACCCAAAAAACAACGCGTGTACTCCACATCAAGAGAGTACATAACCAGTAAATCCATTTTCATAGTAAAAACTTCATAGTTTAAATAACCAAAAACAAGCTTGCTAGACACGTCGTACTTTCTCACAGGCGCGTCTAAACTCTTCAAAGACCCCCACCCGCTCCGCACGTTTCTCATACAAAACTTCCTCTGTTGGTTTCTTTAAATAATTCTCAGATGATACCTCCCGATACAACTCCCGGGAAAAAAGAATTGGCAAAAAATCTGGAGTTGACTGTTGCAGTTGTTCAAAGTGGCCTCGTATAGAATGATGAGCCGCCATAAACCCTTCCTTAATGGATTTCTCCTGAGGTAAAATGTTAATCGTTTCCGTCTCCAAAACCAGTGGTCTAAACCGTCCGCCCACCACTTTACCTGACCGCATATGGTACACTGGAAATGTAAAATGTGAAATATCATTCATCAGAGCAATCCGGTTTGCGCAAAAAGAAGCTGAGTCATTTGCTTCATGACCTCCTTCAAAATCAGGCGATATAATACAATCAATTTGATACCTCACCGCTAATTGCCGAGTCTTGTTAATAATAGATTCAAAATGAGAAAATATTTCACGTCGTGGCATTTGCAAAAAAAATATTTTAGAAAGTGCCAGGTGTACAACGCCGAGCGCGCGATGCGCCTCCTGCTCTCGTACACCTGCCTTAGATACGGTATCTCCACTTGTTGTGAAAACGACTATCACCTCTTTTCCCGCAAGCAATAACCGTCTAAGAAGGACACAGGAGAACACTTCATCGCCAGGATACCCCATCAAAAAAAGGTATTTACGATGATTCATAACCGATGACATATCCAAAAGTAAAAATGTAATCTATATAAAGTTATAGCGAGCGTACGCTATATTCTTAACTAGAACAATTTGAAAAATATATTTGAAAATTCTTGATAATGCATCTAGATAATCCAGTTAGTGCTCATCTTCCTTAGCCATTTGCAAATTAATTTTCCCTTTCAATTTTCCACCCAAATATTAATAACTACTCGCGCAAACCAAAATTCCAATGTATATCCACAACCTCAACCCCATTCTCCTCCAAATTGGTCCCGCAGAAATCCGTTGGTACGGTCTCGTCTATGCTGTTGGTTTTCTTGGAACACTCATTTTCCTCCTTCACCTTCAAAAAAAAGCCCAGCTCAAATTAACCAGAGACGAAATCTACGATCTTGTCCTCTATGCCATGTTAGGAGTCATGATTGGTGCGCGTCTTTTCATGGTACTATGGGAACCAACATATTATCTTTCAAATCCAGTAAACCTCCTCAAAATATGGGAGGGGGGCATGAGTTTTCATGGTGGTTTTGCAGGCATAATCATCGCAGTGTACCTATTTGCCAAAAAAAAGAAACTCTCTTTCCTCGAACTCGCCGATTTGTTCACCTTCCCAACGATGCTCGCACTTGCACTAGGTAGAATAGCCAACTTCATAAATGGGGAGCTCTGGGGAACCATCACCACGCAAGAAAAAACATCCTGGTGCGTCAATTTCAAAAACACTGGAGGTGGAGACATATGCCGTCATCCTCAACAACTCTATGCTGCAACTTACCGTATTATCCTATCAATATACTTTCTCGCGCTTATCCTCAAAACCAAATTTAAGGCGGGGTTCTTATTTTGGAATTTCATGCTCCTCGAGGGACTAGGACGTTTCATAGTAGATTTTTGGCGAGAAGATCAGCGTTTTATTTACCTCAGTTTAGGTCAGTATTTCAGTATTATAATGATACTCATAAGCACAATTGTACTCCTAAAATGGTATCGGTCTGAATGGAAAAAGTGGTAAATTAACTAGTTTTCCCCTTAGCATATTTTCCAATCCATCCTTCATCATACTAAATCCTACTAATCTCTCATCATCATGTTTAATATTTCCTTTTTCCACCAGTGATTGCAAGACCGAATCACCGTCCTATCTGCACAGAAAGAAAACAAGAAAACAGGAGATTGCTTGTTTAACAGGAGGTTACTTGTTTTCTAGTCAGAAAATCTCTGATTTTCTTGAATATAGTAGTTTCTGCATTTCTTACAGTGGGCAGTTTTTTTGACAACCACCAATTTAGATAAACCCTCATCCCCTCAAAAAATGAGAAGAGAAGTTACTCCGCCTTCTTATCCTTCACATAGATCAGATGATACCCAAATTGTGTTCGAATAGGCTCCGATATTTGTCCAGAAGACAACCCAAACGCCGCTGTCTCAAATTCCTTAACCATAACCCCCCGTCCAAATTCACCTAGATTTCCTTGATTTTGAGCAGATCCACGATCATCAGAGTATGTAGTCGCATACTCACCAAAATTAGATATTGTAAGGTTCTTGCGCATCTCCGTTGCAATAGCAAGCACTTCTTCTTCAGCTCGTCCATTAAATGCAATAAGAATATGTGCCGCATCAACTTTTTCTATAGGAAGAAAAAACATTTTATTTTGAGCCGCATCACACTCATAATCCACTACCCATGTTGAAATCTTTCCTCCAGTAAACTGTCTGACACGATCAAAGTTTGAAAAACAGCTAAGACCATGGCCTTCAAAAAAGAACAGCTTGGTAAACACCGATGTTGCAAGTTCCGGATCAGCTAAAATCACCCCATAACTCCCCTCACCCGTAGGGAGCAGTATTACTCCAAAACCAAATGACGCTCCTGTAGCACGCTTCTCTACAATTCCTTCTCGCGTTGCATATATCATCACAGCAGGAGAAACCGCTGTACCCTGATTTGTCCCAACTGTTATATTAAATGTGGTCAAATTAATTTGTAGTCCAACTCTTCCTTGTGGAACATCAACTGGACATAATAACATCCCATTAGAGTTTGTACAAGTTGAAATTCCAGACAAATAAGAAGGCCAACGTGCAATCCACTGATCAGCCGGTGTCGATTGTATTTCCTGATAATATTGTGTAGCAACTGCATCCGTTATATTGTAACCAGATACCATTCGTGCAACTGACACATCTTGTGAAAGTCTTGATGAAAATTCATACATCTCAGCTCGTCTAAAGTCCCAAGATCCAAAATGACCCCATACCCCCGCCTTTCCAATCATATCTTCAGATGTAATAAAGTAATCCGTTGGTGGCACACAATGTGTATATTGAAGAACTTCTTCAGCCTGAGCTGAATCAAGACCAAATTCTTGGAGTACCACTTTAGCATCTTCACGGCTCATTGTAACAATGGAATTCAAAACATCAACCCCCACATGAGTCTTATTCAAATAAGAATTAAGTGTCTCAAACGCGTTATTTTGCCCGCAATTGAGCATGCGCAAAATCCCCACTGTTTGTTTTTCATTTGAAACCAACAACGCACGCCCCATCCAATACGCACCATAGCCGACTTGAGCTGCGCCATCAAATGTAACTGGTCTATTTCCAATAGCTTTAAACCAGTGTCCAAAATCCCACCATGAATTAATAACCGCATTCTTGTCTCCCTCAATATTAATTTTCGAGAGTGTATTATACCATTGATCATTCATCGCAGGAACCGAACCAAATGCTTGATTATAGCCCGCCTTAGCTGGTTGAATAAACAGCAATGAAAAACCAACAAAAATAATGACCATGGCCGCAATTTTATTAATTTTAAGTATACTGTGCGATTTTGAAACCAGATAACTCCACAAAATACCAAGACCAATACCCACCCCCAGTGCTAGAGCCGGAATAACTTGCAAGATAAATCGAACACCTCTGGTAGTGGCAAACAGAGATGATCCAAGCCATATCACAAGAAGAATAGCTACAGTATAATCCCTCTCTCCATTCTCTCTCTTTTTGAGACTAAGAATAATTCCCAGACCCGCAAGAATGAGAAAAATGCTACCTCCCAGTTCTGAAACTACCGTTGAAAATGGTGGGACATTAAGTTCTGCAACCGTAGTCCGAATATTTGGCCATAGTGAATTTATTGCCACTTCCTTAATTTTCAAAAATCCCACTGGCCCAAGGAACCCATACCAAAATTCTCGAAAAGATAACATTGCGGTCACAAAAATACCACTCACCACCATGTATACTCCAAGAACACTCAGTGGTTGCACCAAATTTGTAACAGAAAATTGTTTACGATACACTTGAATTCCACTATGAATCACTAAATGTCCTATAACTGCAACAACCAAAAAGAGAAATATATACCACCATCCTCCTGACCATGCCAGACTAAATAGAGAAGTAATAATACCCGCCCCTGCTGCAAGGATGTATCTCCACCTGCGCGAATACACTGTATCATTTGCTTCTAAAAAGAGCCATGTAATCAACAGTGGAAAAAAGACAGTATATACATCCGTATCTGAACTCTCACCTGTCGTGCGCGCCACAAAAAAAGATGTAACAGCAACGAGGAGTGCAGCATAGAACCCGCCAACATTATTCCCCGAAACTTTTCGCCCAATGAAAAAGGCCGGAATAACACTAAGTGCAGAAAAGATAGTACCTATCAAAAAAAAAGAAGTCATAAGGGGTACGGTAGCAAAAAAGTTCAAAAATCGATGCAAAAATGCTCCTACATACGCCACAAAATCAAGCTGTGAAAATCTTCCTTCTGGATAAAGAAAGTATTCATCAAGTGGTTGCCCATCTCTAATAGTTGTTCCTTGATGGCCATAAGTAAGAACATTTGAAACCATACGATAATAATGATACGGATCAATTCCTAAAATATAAAGAGTTCCCGAATCATCATGAAATTGTGCTCTAAACTGTTCAGCAGTTTGCGATATCTGTACTTTTATTACTCCTTCATTTTCCAATTTATATTTTTGCCACTCACGCTCAACAAGAGTATTCCTGTTTTGTTCTGGAAGATTTGGATATTGTTGGGAAACCTGGTTTGCAATTTGGTTTTTATAATAACTCTCCACACTCGATGCTGCCCACTCATCCGCAAGCGGCATACGCATCGGCATCGTTCTCAAGTAGACCGAGGCAGTGATTGTAATCAAAAGAAACAGCAATGGAATCATCCATTTACCATGGAGTCGAAAAAAAGCTCCCCAACTGATATTCTCCGATTCCCGTTTTTTTCTTGCATGTTTATGAGCATCAAAAGGTTGTTCTTCATCATATTCTACTTGCTTTGTAGAACCATGGTCAGTGTTTGAATTTTTTGAAAAAATCTTTGAGAGGCCTTTTTTAATTTTAGAAAAATCAACCACCTCATCATCTTTAGGAGTTACCATAATAATACCTCAGTTCCTATTTTTTGCAAATTTATTACTCACTGGGTCTAATACAAGAAAGACTGCGGTCTTTCTGTACAGATA
>CAYJTE010000047.1:0-7087 GCA_964372965.1 uncultured Methanosarcinales archaeon | reverse complement strand
GGGCGACGTCTGGGATATCAGTTGTAGAGCAGGAGGCTATGCAAAATACTAGTGATGCTGTTGTTAATGCTACTCTAGCTAATACTACTCAGGTTGAGGCGGAGGCGGTTGTTGTGAGTGAACCGGTGGTTGTTAATATGACATCTGCTGTGTCTGCTGAGCTTGCTGTGGAGACAGTTCTTAGTTCGTATCCGACTGGAACTCTGGCTTTTGCTGTTTCGGGTATTCAAAAAGAGTGGTATGATACGTGGGGTAAAATTATTCGTCTTGAAGTTTCTTTTAAAAATAATGCTGAAGGAACTGTTAAAGCCAAATATATTACTATGACTGTGGAAGGGTATGATTATGATAAGAGAATTCCATTGGTTGAGGAGGGGACGGTTTCGATTAAAGCGGGTCAAACTAAGAAGATTTTTCTGACGGTGCCTGGCGGATTTGCTTATAATAAGGTGACAGTGGGGGATCTTAAAGCGGTGCGTATTACGACAGTTCTTTTTGATGAGAAAGATGTCCAGATTGCGGGGGGGAGTAAGGATTATAATTTAGAAGAATAAACTCGTAACTTGGGTTGTTTTTTTTGTTTTCTTTTTTTTGTTTTCTTTTTTTTGTTTTTTCGAAGTTGTTAAGAAAAACAAAGACTTGCTGGCACTCTATGGAAAAATATAAACCGTCAGCAGATAATGACCAAGCTCGGTTGGATTTTATTGATTACTGGGCGCATTATGTGAAAACGCATCCGGATAAAGTGTGGAGTAAACAGCAGAATGTGTTGATTAATTTGGTATTGAAGACGGCGTCACAAAAAATTGAGAAAGATAGTACTCAAGAGAAAAGGTGAATGTTTATATATTTTGAATGCCTATTTTGTACTAATAGGGATTAGGCAGCAGAACTTTTCAAAATTCGTACGTTGGACACGAAAAAAAGAATTAAATTTATTCTGCTATTTGGGAGTGCCGCTCAAGGTACAAATCATATTTTATCGGATGTGGACTTGGCAATATATTACGCTGGAACTAAACGCGAACGCAGTGATTTTTTGCAGAGAGTGTATGGGGTCTTGAGTCAAAAAATAGATGTAAGTATTTTCCAAGATCTTCCTCTTGCGGTTCAACGAGAGGTCATCTCAGGAAAGTTAGTGTATTGTGTAGATGATAATCTGATGACCAATGAGTTTGTTCGTGTGGTAAAAAGTTACAGATATTATGGCCCTCACTTGAAAACGTATTTTAATGCTTTGGAGGCGGCGATGCTTGGAGAATAAAGATAGAATTTTAGAAAAACTGGTGGAAATGAATAAGTATTTAGATGAACTTGAATCATTTCTTCCGACGAGCAACTCCGAGTACAAAAAAGAAATTGTTCCTAAACGGGCGAGTGAGAAAACCATTGAACTTGCAATTGAATGTGTGTATGACATTATGGCGATGATTATTGCGAGTGAAAAATTTGGGATGCCATCCGATGAAGAGAGCTTTGCTGCCATACTTGCAAAAAATAAAGTGATTACGGCAAAGTTGGCGACTGCTTTGCAAGGGATGCGAGGATTTCGAAATTTGCTCGTGCATCGTTATGCGAAAATTGATGATGTTAAAGCATACCGTTTTTTGAGTGGGAATATCGATGATTTTGCTGAATTTGAACGTCAGATAGTGATGTATTTGAAAGGGAAGAAGTGAAAGTATTTTGTGATTTATTCTAAGATTTACAAATAATGAAGGTTTATCCGGTTAATTCTTTTTCCCATTCTTGTTCGTTTTTGGATATTTCGATGTTTTTGGATATTTCGATGTAGGTCGGTTTGGATGGGAGTTGTGGTTTTTGTTCTCGTTTTGGAGGAAGAGCTGCGCCATCGTCGTAAGAAGAACCCATTGTTTGTGGTTAACCCGGTTAATGAGAGAGTTAGAATGTGTGAAGGTATTTCTTTAGATTGATTTTGCCGTTTTCGATTTTGATTCCTTCTTGTTTGAGGAGTTTTATTTTTTTGGCTATTTTAGATTATTATTTTCGGTTTATACTGGTGCTGTGGATCTGGTTCTACTTTTAGTTCATAGTTCCACTCTTGTATTTGGCGGTATACTTGATCACGAAAAGTGATTCTATCTGTGTAGAAGGGGACGATTTTGCCATTTTGTTCTAAAAAGCGGGTTATTACTGAATCTTCACTGGGTTTACTTACTGTTTCATATTGATCTTTTGATAGTATTATTATATATCCTACTTCTGATCCAAAGAACTCTTCGATAGGCCGTAATTTTCGCTGGTATAGTTCTGCTCTTAAGTTGTTTCTCACCGAAGTGTCTTTTTCTCTTTTGTATGTTCCATCTTCCTTTCTTCTCTTTCTTGTTTTTCCTTGATCCCATTTTCGAAGCTTTATTTCGAGAACTACGGGTATGTCGTTCATTTTGATTAGTTGGTCATATTCCCATAATCCGTGCTCTTTTGAGCTTAAGATTATCCTATTACTATAGCTGCGAAATAGTCTATCTTTTTTACGAAAATCTGATTTTGCATATCTCTTAAATAATTTGATGTCATCTTTCATTGTGGTTTCAGCAATTTTTTCGAGTGTTAGATCTAATGATATTTCACTGAAATCCTGTGCGTATTGTTGAAGAAAGCGCGGTGCTTTTGATATAGAAGGCGGTAGTTGTTCGTAGCGTTGTTTTATTTTATTCCACGCTGGTGTTTCTCCTTGAAAAAGAGAGCATAATTTGTCGATTGACGGACTGGTTATCATTTTGGGTAGATTTCTTTGAAGTGTGTTTCTTCCTGAGTTATCCTTATAAACATTTCGAGCTAGTAGTGGGTATTTGATAGATTGTTTTAGTGGGTATTTGATAGATTGTTTTAGCGGGTATTTGATAGATTGTTTTAGCGGGTATTTGATAGATTGTTTTAGCGGGTATTTGATAGATTGTTTTTTACTGTTTAATGTTGAGAGTGTCTAAAACAATAATTCTTATAAACTTAGCATTTGCTACTTGGTTTGACTTTGTTTACTTGGTTTGACTTTGTTTACTTGGTTGTCAAATTTAAAGGAAGTGGTTTTGTTGGCAAATATCATTTATCAAAAAATAGGGGATAATATTAGGATACCCAATATTCCTTATGATAGTCTTTATGAGTTTGTAAAGGTATTTTTTACTTCTGATGTACCTACGGTTTCTGATCTGGAACAGATTCTCTCTGAAGGTACTGACCAAATTCTGGTTGCTCCATGGTCTGTTGATGTTGTTCGGGGGTTTAAAGATTATGTGCCAACTACATTTAGCATGGTTACAAAAGATATGCCTCCTGATTTGATTGCCGCTTATTTTGGACCGGCCGTTGAAAAAAAATCTCAACGTGACCGTGTTTTGTTGCAGCTTCAATCGGAACTGGATGCCAAATCAGCTACTATTGATGCTGCGATTATTCATAATCGGAAAGATTATGGGGGTATTATTAATAAGACGCATTTGGTAAATCGTGTTTATAATATTGGCAGGTTACATGAAGATTTAACGGATAGGACAAAATCTTACCCTTTCTTGTTTGGCGGGAATTTTGAAAATCCCCAAAATTGGGATGAGATCCTCATCGGGATTAAGAAGTTGTTTATTGATTATGTGACTGAAGTATCACTTGGAGAACGATGGTATGAACTTCGTGTTAGGACTCCTGAAGTTTCCCGTAAAGATTTACAGGAAAAATATGTTTATCTTGATTGGTTTAAGGAAAAATTAGGTGATGATCTTCTTGGAGTTTTATTATACGGCTCGGCTGCTCGAACAGATGATCCGAAGGGTTACTCTGATTTTGATAATTGGGTGAGGGTTAAGGATGTTCCCAAAGCTCAACGTATTTTAGCTAATACTTCTCCTGCGGTCTTGGATGGAAAAGTTGTGGAGTTGCGAAACGGTGAACATCCCGATGGTGCCAAGCATTTGGGTATTCATTTATTTCCTCAAGATGATAATTATATGTTGCGTTTTATTCGATTTTTGCATGATTCGCGAGAGTTCTTGAAGCACACTAAAGTTTTGTATGGTGAGATGCCATTCATTAAAGTCCGGCAAGATGAAGTGATTGAACGTGGTGTTTCTCATGCGTACATAAAGTTGAAAACTATTGCTGGTGCTCTAAATTGGGCGTATACCTATCCAGATAAAATGATGGGTCGTCCAGCTTTATTTGAGTTTATTGTGAAGAATGTACGATTCTTTTTTCAACATGCTCTCAATGCTGTTGAGGGGCCTCAACTTCGAACAAAGGCAGAGTTGAACGAACGTTTGGCAGATCGAGGGTTGCATATCCCTGAATATAGAGAGGATGTTTCGTATATTCGTAAATCGGTGTTGTATGCCATGTATAGTGTCCTTACGTTGCAAAGTGAGTTTCTCAAATCAAACCGACAGCCTAATTTTAACTTTCTTACTGAGAGGAGGGATTATGCTTGGGATGATCCTATGATTGATTCTCTTTGAGCTTGTTTGAAAGTTGTGAGGCACATTAGTTTAGGGAAACTTCATCTGTTTTGTTACTTTAGTACTTTCTTTTCCCCGCTGTAGAGACCCATGGTTACCATTCGGTCATACTGTTCGCGGGTGAGTGCGAGAAATCCAATGTCGGAGCCTTTGTCTCGGAGGGTTGATTTTAGTGGTTCGAGGGGGGTGGTGTTGATGGAGTCACCTATCAATAATATGTTGGCTTTGCCTTTTTTGGCGGATCCATACAGTATGATACTTTGAACCCCTGGAATTGTTTCGGCTGCTTTGGTGAATTCAGAGATGGCATCCACTTCTTCTTCGAAGAGGGTTCGCAGAAATTCGACTTTTTCGTTTTGGTGTGGTTTGTATACTTTGGAGTTTTTCCATTCCCGGCGGTGTACAATTTCCATTTTAGAGAGGGCTTGGAGAATACGGTAGGTTGATGCGAGTGAGACTTGGGATTTGATGGCTACTTCTCCTAGGGTTAGTTCTTCTTGTGATCTTAGAACGACTTGTAAGATGGATGACATTTTTGGATCAACTAGTTTTCCTAACACCTCTTTTTTTACCATGTGATTTAGAGAGGTAGTAGGTTTATATAGTTTTCTTTTTTGGAATTATATTTTAATTATGGATTTCTATTTCAAATATGAAATCTATTTTCAATTTATGAAATCCTCCTTCAGAAACAATAGATATATTAAGGAAAACAGCTTTATTTCTTCTGTTTTGTAGTAATTAAGGTGGTTATGTGACGGATATACTTGATCTCATTAAATCCAGACGGACAATAAAGAACTTTACTTCTCAGTATGTTTCATGGGAACAGGTTGCTCGTATTATTGATGCTGGTCGTCATGCTCCTAGTTGTGGGAATGTACAAAACTGGAAGTTTATCGTCGTAGATGATGCAGAGAAAAAGAAACTTATTGCGGATGCGTGTTATGAGCAATTTGAGATTATTTCGGCGCATGCGCTGATACTTATTTGTAGTGAGCCGGAGAAGGCGGAACGGTATTATGGGCTGCGTGGTGAGAGGCTTTATACGGTACAAAATTGTGCTGCAGCAGCTCAAAATATGTTGTTAGAAGCTCATTCTTTGGGTCTTGGATCAGCGTGGATAGGCGCGTTTGATGAAGAAGCTGTTAAAAATGTGCTGAGTATTCCGGAAGAAGCACGGCCACAATGTATAATCGCAATTGGTTATGCTCGTGAAGTTCCTCCAAAACCGCCAAAATATCCTCTTGAAACAGTGATGTATCTTAATCGCTGGCGCGGTAAAATGCGTGATTATACGACGTATACGCATGATGTAGCTACTATTTTAGAGCGAAAAACAGATCATGCAAAAGAAGTGGTTTCCGGGGCTGCGGCAAAAGTTGTGGATTCGATTTCAAAAGTGATTTTGCCTCACAAAAAATAAGTCTATTTTTGCTTCTGTTTCTTGTTTTGGGTTTATTTTAGTGTTAAATGCAATCCTTATTTTGTTGAGTTCTCGTAAGAATTTGTTTCAATTTGATGCCTGATGTATATACTATCGTCTAGAAAAGTTTATATACTACTTAGTTATCTCTAAAAATAGGTTTAGGGTTCAGGTTTAAAGGTTTTTAGTTACGGTTTGTCAGCACAGTAGGTTTTCTGTACGACTTGGTTGGTTTTTACTAGGTTTAGGTTTTCTGAGAGTAGCAATGATGTACTAGTATATAATGTTTTGTATACTTAAGTATATGGTTGCACTTAACACATGCTCCTCACATCAAAAAAGGGGGAAAAAGAAAAAAGAAGGGAAATAAGGGGTGTAAAAATGGAATTTATTGTAGAGAAGGCGCTTCAAAGCGCACCAGAGTATGATTTTGAAAACATGAATCAAGCTAATATTAAAGTTATTGGCGTTGGTGGTGCAGGCAACAATATGGTTGGCTGGTTATACAAAAAGGGAATCAAAGGTGCAGAGATTATTGCAACAAACACTGATTATCAACACTTGAACATTACTGGTGCTGATCGCAAGTTCCTCATTGGTAAGGATTGTACAAGAGGTCTTGGTTGTGGTGGTTTTCCAAACAAGGGTGCCGAAGCGGCTCAAGAATCATTGACTCAAATCAAAGAAGCACTTAAGGGATCTGATATGGTTTTTGTGTGTGCAGGTATGGGTGGTGGAACAGGAACAGGTGCTGCTCCGGTTGTAGCTCAGGTTGCTAAGGATACAGGTGCAATTGTTATTGGTACGGTCACTATGCCATTTAACATTGAGAGAGCACGCTGTGATAAAGCTGAGTTTGGTTTACAACAACTTCGCCAAGTGTCTGACACGGTTATTGTTATTGATAATAATCGGCTTGTTCAGATTGCGGGTAATCTGCCGATTCAACAAGCGTTTGCTGTTGCCAATGAACTTATTGCTACCATGATTAAGGGTATTGTTGAGACTATTGCGGTTCCTTCGCTTGTTAACCTGGATTATGCAGATGTTAAGGCTATTATGTCAAACGGTGGTGTTGCAGCTATTGGTGTTGGTTCATCTGATACAAATAACAGAGTTGAAGAAGCAGTTAAGGGCGCTTTGTCGAATCCTTTACTTGATATCAACTATGAAGGTGCAACAGGAGCTCTTA
>CAYJTE010000046.1:2928-7130 GCA_964372965.1 uncultured Methanosarcinales archaeon | reverse complement strand
GGATTAAAAAGTATATTATTTTATGTGGGATTAGTATAAGGAGATTAGTATAAGGGGATTAGTATAAGGAGATTAGTATAAGGGGATTAGTATAAGGGGATTAGTATAAGGGGATTAGTATAAGGAGATTAGTATAAGGAGATTAGTATAAGGGGAATTTGGATGAAAAGATTGGGTGTTAGCAGGGCTGAGAAAGTGTTTATTATTCTTGCTATTATAGTTCTTATTTTAGGGAGCGTGAATATTGCGAAAGCGCAGGGAAAGTTTCTCTTAGAGACAGGTACTATTCCAATTTATGATAATAAAATTGATCTTGATGATTTGTCCGTTGAGCAGAAGATTGGACAGATGATTATTGTGGCGGGTCAAAATTACAGAGAAGATGCATGGCGGAAGCTGGGTGTGGGGGGGATTCATATGTATGCGCGTAGTTCGGCGGATGCATTTAAATCTGATATTTTGTCGTTTCAAAAAGATATGGCGGTCCCTTATTTTGTGAGTGCTGATTTGGAAGGTTGTTTAAATCCCCTCGGTGCGTTTTATCAGTCTACATCTGCTGCTTCGATTTATTCTCCTGGTTCTGCGTTTGAGAAAGGTGTTGATGATGGACGTGCACTTGCATCTTTAGGATTTACTTTTAATTTTGCTCCAGTTGTGGATTTGGAGGATAGTATTTGGGGGTGTAGAACTTTCCCTGGTACTGTTTCAGATCAGGTAGTACTTGCTCAGTCGTATATTTTGGGCTTACAAAATGAAGGTATTATTGCGACGGCTAAACATTATCCTGGAAAAGCACTGGCGGTTTCTGATCCTCACAAATTTATGGTTTCAGTTAATATTGAGGATGAGGATATTCAACCCTATTTCTTTTTGTTTCAAAAAGGGGATGTTCAAGCGGTGATGGTTACTCATGTGATTTCAAAAGGTGTTGTTAATTCACATGGTGTTCCGTCTGTTGTTGATCCTGAGGTTATTTCTGAAATTAGGTCGCAATTCGATGGTCTTATTGTTACTGATGAAATTATGATGCTTGGTTTGCGTAACTTTTATCCATCTACTCAAGAGATGTATGTTGCGGTGTTTAAGGCGGGTTCTGATGTAGTATTAAATTTTAATGAAGATCCGTATGAAATTGAACATATGATCTCAACGGTTTCTTCTGCGGTGCGATCTGGTGAGATATCTATTTCGCGTATTGATGCATCTGTTGCGCGTATACTTCGTGCAAAGGGTTTTGATGTTATTCAATAAATGGTTGATTTTTTCTTATTTCGATTTTTTTCGATTTTTCTTGTTCTATTGTTTATTTTAATACGGTTTCTCATGGCAGTTCTTTCCTGTTTTTCTTTGAAGGTAGGGGGTCGGAACTAATGATCACTTTGTGCTCATCTTGGTTCATATGCATGTGTACATATTTTGGTTTCTTTTTGCAGATTATTGATATATGATCCCTTTAATGATTTATTTCAATGGATGACTCAAAATAAGGCTGTTTTGGCAAAAACTTAATAAATTAGGGGTGGCGAGAGTCTTTTATGCCTCAGTAGCACAGTGGTAGTGCACCTGACTTGTATTGACCAGTGTGTTTTCAGAGAAATATATGGTGCATTTAGCAATCAGGAGGTCGTGAGTTCAAATCTCACCTGAGGCTTTTTGATTTGCTTATTATTTTATTATTACTTTTGTTTGTCTTCCACTATTTTTCTTTGCATATTTGTGTGCAAGATGTAATGGTTCAGGTAATTTATGCGGATACAGGGTTAATTTGGGTATTATTTCTTGGATGCTCTCTGTGTCAATTAAATTTCCTACTGCTGCGTATATTGGTAATGAGTGGTTCCTGGTTTGTATTTTTATTGCAACTGTTTTTTGGTTCAGGATGATTTTATTTTGTTCTTCTACTCCAGTTTGGTTCTTTTCTGAGATACCAATTGTGGGTATGTGCAGGGTTAGGCCAAGGTAGGTTGCAATTCCACATTGGCGAGGATGGTTTTGACCTGTTCCTTTTATGATAATTAATTCGGGATCCTGAGTTAATTTGTTGATTACTTCCAGTATTGCGGGTATTTCTCTATATCCTACGAATTCGGGGTGATACCGTATGGGATTGTGAAGGATGTATGATGCTTGTTCGGTTATTTTAAAAGATGGGTACTCGCAGACGATAACTGTGGCAGTTAGTTGATTGGCTTGTTCGGTGCATTCTACTCCTGCGATTTTTACGCCGCTATGCAGTGTTACCTTTGAATGTACAATTTTCTGTGCGAGTTTCTCTTGTTCTCGTTTTAGTTTTACAATGTTGATATCTGTGCTCATTTTTGTAGTGTTTGGTTGTTTTTTTATAAAACTTTGTTTTATTTATTACCTTTAAGTAGTTTAATAGTGGTTTTTTAGAATAGTAGTGTTTTTGTGGTTGGTTTCGTGTTTTTAGGTGATTTATTGATTTGAGGAGGAGTTGTTTAGTCTTGTGAGCCGAAATTCATAAAAATGATCTTCATTATTTTAGGTAAATGGGGTTATGGAGCTGGTTAGCAGGAAAATTTACTGTTAGTGTCCCTTGTGAAAGTAATTTCACGGAGCAGGTTGAGGTATCTGGTCTTATGTTGTGGGTTTCGGGGAAACTGGCGGATGTTTCTATTTCTACTGCGTTTCAAACTCGAGCTGAATATTATGTTCAATCAATTAGAGATCTGAGATTACTTGCGGCTGATTCGGAAAAAGAGTTGTGGGGGGTGGTAAAGGATTTTTTTCTTGCACATCACTTTGGAAATAGTACTTCTCCTATTTATCCTGTTTTTAGTTTTGTTGCATTTCATGATGAGGTTTGTGTTATTATGCAACACGCTAATTTTACCGAAACTTTATATTCTAAACTGCATGTTATTACAAATACTTTTGAAGAGTATTTGACGACTTCACGTATTCGTACTTTATATTTACTTCATACTCGATCGGTGCGGGTTGCTGAATATTCAGAGTCTTTAGTATCTGCTCTTTCTTCTCTTTCTGGTAAGAGGGAGAGATTGGTGTATGCTCAAAATATGTATATCGAAAAAAAACAGGAAGTTGAGGAGTTAGAATTGCAAAATCATGGTGTGTTGCCAAAGGGTGATGATCTTGCACGTACGCGTTTAAGAGAGGAGGAGTTGAATTATGTTTCTGAGGTGAAGTCTTTATTTACACTGATTTCTCCTTTGCTTACTTTGTATGTTGATTTGATGAAATCAGACCAACCTCAAATTGTGCGGGTGTTACATGATTATATGGCTGATCCGGTTACTTGTTTAGTTAAAGATAGGGATTTTTTGATACTTCGTATTTTTGATGATATTCGTTCGGCGGTTCTTGATGATAGGATGGGTAAGGAGGTATCTAATGTTGATTTTATGCTTTTGGAGATGAAGCGGGTTGATCTTGAGTCTATTTCTGATGCGCTTTTGGTTTTGTATAGAAATTTTGCTGAAATGCCTTTCCAGGGCGATGCTTCTTCTAAGTTTAGAATGGATGATTTGTTGTATCGCCTGGCGCATTTTGAGTCACAAGCGAAATTGTTTCGTGAACAGGTTCAACAACTTGAAAGTAGGGTTTCTGTTTTGAAGGAGTTACGCTCTTGCGAAATTAGTCTTTTTGAAAATATTGTTCAAAATGGTTTAGGATTTACTGTTTGTGTTACTGAGGATGCGAAGATGAGTACTAGTGAAAATTAAATATGTTTTTTCCACCAATGGTTGCAAGACAGAATTACTGTCTTTTCAACACAGAAACAAGAAAACAGGAGGTGTATCTATAAGTATACCTCTATTGGAATGAACAATGCAAGAAAACCAAGGGTTTTTTGTTCCAAAAATATCAAATATTTTTTGTTACCGCCCCGAATCCGCAGGTGAGCATACAAGATAGGATAGTTTGATGAAAGGAGAGTTCGAAGACTGGATAGTTCGAAGGAGGGATAGTTTTTCTTCCTGCGTGCCAAAGGGTGGAATATCTCTTTGTGCATTCTCATCTGTACTGTTGGGACATCGATTCTGAATTGTGCTACCAGTGTATCGTTCCACTGATGGTGGCTGGTTTTTTTGACTGGTGTTAACTTTTTTCTCTATTTTTTGCTTTTCTTTTGATTTTTTTTAATAGGAACAGTCTTTTTTGAACTTAGTTTTTTTTTAATTAACGTTGTGGTTATTTTATCTTTTTGTACTTCTTTT
>CAYJTE010000046.1:0-2918 GCA_964372965.1 uncultured Methanosarcinales archaeon | reverse complement strand
TTCTTTTATTGGGAGCATATGGTTACTATCATGCGCCGGGTGAAGTGCAAGCGGATTATTTTTTACTTCACTCCATCTTTGTTGCAATTCTTGTATTGCTTGTTGAAGTTGATCGTTGGTGTTTAATTCAACTGAGGTGTGGTTGTTTGTTTGAATGATGCTTTTGTAGGGATTATTAGTTACTTCTTTTTTATGTGGGGGAAGGTGGTGTGGTGTTATTGTTGGTTTTATGTTTTCCTTAGCATGAAGTTTATCGAGTGGTCTTTTGTGTGGCGGAGTAAGGTGTTTTACATTTTGAAGTTTCTGTTTTACTTGTGCTATCTGTTGGTGTAGATTTTTTTTTTGAAAATTATTTTGCAATATCTGCTTTTTTGGTATATGGATGATTTCGGATACTTTTGGCAGATGAAGGCGGTTATGATATTTTGCGCGGATCAATTCTTTTAGTGTTAATGGCGCCTGTTCTTTTTCGTTGTGCGCTTTTTTGTTGTGTCCATTGCTGATCTGGTCCTTTTTTGTGTGATGGTTACGATTGGTTACTCTGTTTTTTTCTTCATTGTTGTATTTTCTTTCTTCTTCTGTGTGATCTTGTTGTTCGGGTTCTCGTCCGTCTAGAATTGCGAGTTGATATTCAATTTTGATTAGTTCTTTTGATAGCTTGTGTTGCTCTTGTTCATGTCTGTTCGGTTCTTTTCCTGTTTCTTTGATTTTTAGTGATATTTTATCAAGTCTTTTTTGGAATTTTTCTTGTGATCTTGATTTGGTAGTTATGAGTGAGCGTGTGGTGGTTTCCAGGCCAGAATGTGTCGGTTGATGTGCTGAGGCGTTCATGGATTTTGAGTAGTTCTCTTGCTCGCATGTTGATATTAACAAGGTTTCTGGTTTTTTATTAAATAGTTTAGAAAATATCCCCATCATGTCACCACTCTGATAGGTAGTTTACGGTGTTTTTAAACGTTTTTCTTTTTGAGGATATTTTTGTCTATGTTTCTTCTTTGTTTAGGTCTTCCTGCTCGTCGTTTTCCATTTCATCCAGGTCGGCTTGGGTAGCTGGTTCTGGCAGTTTCTCAATATAGATTGGGGCCATTTTTTCTATTTCATTTCTTATAAGGTCGATACTTAAGTGTTCAATTTTGAAATCATTGAATGTTTGTTCATCGGTTATGTCTTTTTTGCTTACGTATACGAATGTTTTTTTGAGCTGACTGACTTTGTGGTATAATGCAATTTGATCGGTTAGGGGGTATCCACAGGTTTCAGTTAAATCAAATACATAAATAATGGCTGATGCTAGTTCGGAGACGGCAAGTTCGGCTTGACTTTCAATGACGTTGTGTTTTGTTCGATTGAGGGTACCAGGTACATCGAGAAGTTGAATTTTCTTATTATCTAATGTGGTGTAGCCTACGTTGATAGTTGTGGTGGTGAAGGCATATGGAGCGATTTTTGCTTTACTAGTGGTTAGAGTGTTAAGTAAGGTACTTTTTCCAACATTGGGAAATCCGTAAATACATACTGTGAACATTTCTTTTATATCCGGGTATGTTCGTAGGATATGGCGGTAGTGATCAAGTGTTTTGAATGCAAGTTTGGTCCCTTTTATGATAGAGGCAACCCGCCCATAAAATTGTGTTGATTGTGCTTGAATAAATACTCTGTCTTCGCTAGTACCTATGGCACTGGCATATGATTTATGGATTTTTTTAATTGTGCGCTTGGCGTTGTCAAGAGTTTTTATTACGTATCGGAGATGGATGGGATCGAGGGTTAGGTTCATTAACTCACTATAAAAATAAGGCAAGTCTCTTTGTTTAGGGAATACTTCGATGATTTTTTCGAATCGGTCTACGAGAGTTGAGGTGATGACATCTAATTTTATTAGCTCTTTGGTGCGAATTTTGTTTTGATAATTTCCTGAGATTTTTTTGCTGTTTGATCGTTCACGAGCTTTTTTGAAGGCTAGATCAAGTATTGTGTCTGGTTTTTCGAGTGGAGGAATATACTGAAAGTTCATATCTCTTTAAGAGGGTGGTTGTTTTATATAGATTTGTGTTTTGTTTTAATTTAGTTTTGTTTACCCTATAATTTTGGCGAGTTACTTTTGGTACGTTTCAGGGCAGAACTTTAGAAGGGATGTTCATGCCCTATGTGTTTGCGTTCTGTTAAGTGAAGGAGGTGGTCAGCTTTTTCCTTTTTTAAATTTATTTTGTTTGCCCGTAAGTCAGTTATCATCTGTGATACTTGTTCTCCTCCGAGAAAATGGGGCAGTATTACATAGTCAGCTCCGTGATTATAGAGATTTAATGATTCGTCAATAGTTGATGCGGTTACAAGGATACGCGTTCTGCTGTTTTCTTTCCTTATTCTTCTAATTAAAGTAATGTTGTCTTTTAATTCAGGAATAGTTGAGATGAATATCTTTAGGTGTTTGAGGTTCATGTGTTGCATAACTTCTTCATCTGTTGCTTCACCGTAGATGCTGTGGTAACCTTGCTTTGAGATGATATTGACAATTTCAGGGTTGTAATCTACTACTAATACTTCTTTTTTTATATCTGTTAAGTCGCGTAGAATACTGTATCCAATACGATTGTGTCCACATAATACTACGGTTGGTTCTATTTTTGTTGGCCGATATTCCATACTTTTTGTTGAAAAAAAATCAAATATTTTTAGTGGCCTTTGAAACCAGCGGTATATTGTGGGGGCATTTGGTATTGTGTATGATGTGAGAACGATGGTGGTTAGGGTTACTAGGATTATAATTGAAAATATATCTAAAGTTATATGTCCTAGAGCTAGGCCTTGGGCGGATAAGATGAGCCCGAATTCTCCTGCTTGGGTTAATGAATTTGCGGTTAAAAATGCAGGTTTTTTGGTATATTTGAAGAGAGAACAGATGGTCATAGTGATTATTG
>CAYJTE010000045.1:0-7285 GCA_964372965.1 uncultured Methanosarcinales archaeon | reverse complement strand
TGCGGCAGGCATTGCAGCGATTGGGAATGGTTAGTGTAATAATTATTGTTCTACATCTACTAATCTACTAATCTACTAATCTACTAATCTGATTATATCTCCCCGTCTCCTTCATATTCATCGCGATGTCTGTACCGATACAAAATGTATGTGCTGAGGAAAATTACAATTAGAATTAAAAATATGAAACCCCAAGAGAAAGAAGTGATGTTATTTAATTCTGAGGGGGAGTAGTTGGATCCTATGGCAGATCCAGTGGGACTGAGTGTGGGGGATTTCACACTGTTTTGGTCAAGCATTTCAACAGTGAAGATCTGGTCTTTTTGTGTGTAGGTGTTCCAATAATTTAATTTTAACTCAAATATGTAATTTCCAGGAGACTTGGAACGTGCGTCATAATATTCTTGAATTTTTGTACGAATAAGAGCAGGAATATCAGTTGATTTGGTTCTGAAGGTATCTATTTGCAGGTTATCTTTTTTGATGGTGATATCCACAAAGACGTTTTCGATTAGCTGGTTCCATTTGTTTAGAAGCTCGATTGTGAGGGGATTAATGGTACCAGCTTTCAAATATCTGTCCAAATACGTTACCACTATTTCAGGTTCACCAATAATCAGCTTTTTTTGAATTTCTATTTTTTGATCTTCGAACGTTGTTACGGCGGAGACTTCGTATTCACCATCTTGGAAATTTTCTTTGGGAACAACAGCGGCGAGTACTTTATTTTCTCCGGTTTTGAGTGCAGTTTCTTCGGTAGCTATACTTTGTGGAGTTTGTTTATCATTTATATAGAAAATTGTTTGAACTTTCCCGAGATCTTTTTTCCCTTTATTTTCAAGCTCGGATACAAACCGGATGGTGGTGTCGTCTTGGTGGAAATTTAAATGTGGTACGATGAACTTGTCAGGATATGGCCCTTGGACAATGATTTTATGTTTTACAATTACTTTTGAACCGATGGCTGAAGAACTGGGGGAAGAGGAATTTTCAGTGCCAATGGACTGTTCAACGACAATTATACCGGAGGATATCCCAGGCGGAATAGTTTGCGGAAACTCGATATCAAAATGAACAACTTTGGCGTCATCATCCGATCTGAAATGAAGCTCTGGTTCATGAGGCGTGATATATTTACCAAGCTCACCTTCCGTGTATATCTTAGCACTTAATTCTTGTTGGTCACTATTCACAACCCAAAATTCGCCGGAATAGGTGGGGTTGGTTTCAAACTCGAGCTCCGTTTTGGCGGGACGAATTCCAAGGGATAGGACTGTGCTCGCAACTATTAATGTTATTATTAGGTACAGGAAAATTTTTTGATGGTGGTTCATTGTTCTTTTTTTAATATTTTTTGTGTTTATGGTTGATATTTTATTTTTTAGTTGTTGATATCATTTAGCTTACAACGAAGGAAATCGTTGAATTTTTGGTTCCTGAGGTTTCATTGGGTGGTACTTGAACGAGTAAATTTACTATTAAATCATTTTTCCAGTGATGGTAGTTCCAATCAATGGCATGGGAAATTACAGAGGTTAATGATATGTTGGCCCATGATATTTGTGATGCAGTGGTGTTGAAGGCATTGGTTTCGTTGGCTTCGATGTTAAACTGATAGTATAGTGATGAGGCGTTAATTGCGGTGAAAAAATAATTTCCGGTAGTTACGGTAAGGTTGCTATTTATGTTGCCAATATTTTCCAGTAAAAATGGAGCATACGAATTGTTGGTAGTGTTAGCTTTGCTACCTGGGGCGAGGACAGTGAAGTTAACGTTGCTTCGAAGTACGCTGAGAGCCAAGTACGAGTTAAGGGTGAAGTTGAAGGTGGCGGAGTCATTACTATAATTAAACCCGTCAAAGGCGCGAACTTTCCAATAATATATTTTGTCAATGTCGAGCTCGGTTGTGGTGTTTGTTGAGGTATTTGGTGTTCCTTGTGCGATTGAGGAGACGTTTACCTCTGGATTATTGAACGCACTGTTGTCATCGATTAATAGATGGTAGGTTATTGTATCTGCAGGATTGTCAATATCAATGGAGTTGTTCCATGTTAAGGCGGGTGTGCGATTAGTGATGGTTGTGCCATTTAATGCGAGAAGGGTAGGCATTATGGGGATGAAATTATTAATTGTAACTTGATTTGACCATTGTGGTGTTGAATTGACGGTCCCGTCATAGGCATAGGCAGTAAGGTTAACAATATTGTGGTGATTGAAATATGTGCCGTTTAGAGTTGTTGTTACGCTGCTGCCGGTTGCGATACTAGTATTGGTCTGATTGAGTATGGGTGTGGAGTTAACATACCAGGTAAAGTATATCGTTCCTAGATTAGAGTCTACGTCGGTGTACGTGGTTGATATGGAGAAGGTGGTATTTTCATATCCTGGATCGGGATTTAGTGAGAAGGCGGTAATTCCCGGAGGGGTGTTTTCTGCACCTACACCGATGGTGATATTATTTGAACATGATTGCGACCCACTATCATATTGATCATGGGGAGTAATGCAGGATTGCCATTTTTGTCCATTTATAAAACGGGGTGAAAAGGTGGTGTTGGTCAGATTTGTGTACAGATTTACTCGTTCATCAGAACTTAAGTTGAAATTGTACAGCCGGAGGTCGTCAATTTTACCGTCGATATTGTATGCAGTAGTAGAACTGCCACCTAATTCAAATGCGGTTGAGGTTGATGTTATGGAGCCACTATAACTAAATGGAGTTCCTTCAACTCCATTTACAAATATGCGTACGGTTGTTCCGTCATATGTTCCAATGATATGGTTCCATTGGGTTGGAGTTATGGTGGCTGTTGCAGCTTTATTGTAGTCAGCTACCCAAAATCCTATGGAGGTACTAGACAAGTAATAAAAACCGTACCCATCATTCCAACTCCCAGATGTTGTTTTGGCCATAAGAGAATCATATGATGCGGGTGAAACGTCATTTTTTGTCCAAAAGGAAATGCTGATGTTATCTGTTAGGGCAACATTGGCCCCGTTGCCAAGGGAGATGTAATCATCAGTACCGTCAAAATCATACGCGCCAAATCCATCATAGCCGCCGTTTGGTAGCCAGGTTGCACCGGTTACTGTTCCATTGTTTAGATACCATGAATAATCTTTTGTGAAGGTAGCATTACTTCCGGTTTCAAAGGGAAGAATTACATTTTCAAAATTGGTACTATTATATTTCCAGTTGATGATGTTTTTTGTTCTATCACCATCAATATCAGTGGTGGAGATGTTATACACTGTTAAATTTTCTGAGGCTGCATTTGTTCCAAAGGTGGAGTTTAATACTGGAACGCTTTGGGTAGGGGGGTTGTTGTTGGTGATAGTGATAATTGAACTATTCATTTTAGTACTATTTCCTCCGCCGTCAAATACCATGGTTCTTGTTTGCCAGCGATTTCCAACAGCAGTCTCTTCAGATACAATTATTGATTTATTTTGTGATAAGGAATAGACTTGCTCAGCGGTAAGTGAGCGATTCCATAATTGAATGTCATCTATCATGCCACGGAAAGGGTCTCCCGTCCATCCACTTCCGTGTTCCCCTATTTTAAAAGGAGTATCTGAATTATAGACTTTTTGATATGTGGAATCTGATGTTTTATACACTCCATCTACATATAATGTGACATTAGAAGTGTAAAAACTAACAGTTACGAAATACCATATGTTGCTAGTCAGACCTGAAGCAGTTAATTCAACATCTTGTGTGCCTGATGAACTATAACACTCAAAGCTAATTTGCGAGGATGTTCGTACAATACATCCTTCGAACGTCCCGCTATTTTTGACTTTTCCTATTACATGCTGCGACTCAGTTGTACTGGCCAATTTAAGCCAGAATGTGAGTGTTTTATTTTCGCCAAAATCTAATCTATCGTTATCAGGGATACTTATCTCATCTGGATTACCATTGAATTTATAGTATCCTCCTTTTTTACTTTCATTTCTAACATGGATCGGACCGCTTACAGTGGCATTTTGTTGATAGGGTGAAAAATCTAGTGAAATGGTGTTATTACTGGGAAATTCAAATGGTAAATTGAGCAGGAAAATGGAGCTATCATTGAGATACCAATCGAAGAGTGGGACGATTGTTTCATTATCAAGATCGGAGGATGTGACTGTTGCGGTGAGATTTTTATAGGTACTATTACCGAGCGTTCCTGATTGGAAATTAACACTGTGTATTTGGGGGTTGTTATTTTGTATAGTAACAAGATTATTACTTAGTTTAGTGATCCCATCACTTTTGCCATCGTTTGGCGTGACTTCGCATTTCCAGTCATCTCCTATTTTTAGTTCTTGGGTATGTATCTGATTTGTTTTGTTATTATACATATTTTGAATTTGTTCGAAACTCAGTGAACGATTTACAAATGTTACTTCATCGATGTAGGCGTTGACATAGTACCCACCTACTCCCCTCCCTATTTCGAGTGGGGCTGATGATGTGGTGAGAAGTGAGGAATAGGTATCAGGGGTGCCTTCGATACCATTCACAAAAATTCTTACGTTTAAGCCATCATATGTTCCAATAATATGGTTCCATTGTGTGGGTGTTAGGGTGGCTGTGGCAATATTGGTGCTGTAACTGTCAACCCAAAATCCGAGGGTAGTGCCACCCGTGTAATAAAATCCATACCCGTCATTCCAGCTACCACTCGATGTTTTCATAAGAGGGGAATCAAAACTGCCAATTGTTCCTATACTTTTTATCCAAAAAGATATAGAAAAATTTGTTCTGAAATTAAGTTCTGGACTATTTGTAATACTTATGAAATCGTCAATATCATCAAAATAATATGTGCCTGTGCCATCGTATCCTCCGGTGGAGTTAAATGTTGCGCTGGTAATTGTTCCATTCAGACTGTAATTTGAATAGTCTCGAGTGGTGGTAGCGATATTGGCAGTATTATTTTCAAATGGCAAATTGAGTATAGTTACAGATTTATTATTATGGTACCAATTAAATATATTTTTTACACTGTCACCATCGCTATCTGCAGTGCTTTGGTTGAGGCATATAAGGTTAAGAGTGGAACTGTTGGTTGCACCACTGGTGTTGAGTAATGGTGTTGCATGGGTTGGGGCGGCGAGAATGCCAATTGGTACACTGCCTCCATTGCTTGTCTTTCCAATAGCAGCACCGGTGAGGGTGGGTTCGGAAATGAGGAAATAAAAAACAAACAGAGTGAGGAAGGCCAGTAGGACGGTGTATGAAATGAGTTTGGCTTTTTGTTTCTTTTTTTGGAGAGTGAGTTTTGCTGATACTTTGAGGTGAGTGCGTTTTAGTTCCTGTATTTTTTTGTATGCAAGATATGTTTTGAAATCCGCAGGCGAGGAGTCAAGATTAGTATGAGATGGTTTATTTTGTTTCCTACTGCTCAAAGAACTTTGGGTGAAGGAGAGTGTTTTGAATTTCTGATCGATTGTTTGCAATTGTTCTTCGATTTTTTTTAGTTTTGAGGATGTCACTTTTTCTCACCTCGTTTCGCGATGGTTGCGATACTATTTGGCGAGGTGTTGAGATAGAGAGCAATTTGTTTGTGTGAGAGGTGTAATTTTTTTTTGAGGTAGAGTACGAGTGACTCTTGAAGACTATATGTTTGATTGTTAAAAATTTCAAGGGGGATGTGATGAGAGGGGTTTAAAGAGAATTTTTGATTCTTTTTTATAGCTCTTGTGTGTGCTGCCCAGATACTTTTTTCATCGCGGTTTATCTTTTTGGCAATTTGTGTAAAATTTTGATTTGTGTATTTGTGTAGGTAAAGACTTATAGCTTCAAGTGGATAGAGTGAGGTTCCAAAAATAGAGAGGGGGACGGTGGTAGTTTGGGTTAGGGTGTTGTATAAATCTACGAGTTGAGGCAGAGTGAGAGTGCCTGATTCGTGCATGAGGCGCAGCGTTTTTTCTAGGAGAAGAAAATGAGCAGCTTGATCAATCGAACTGAGCGTCACTGGGGGAGGAGGGTTATTTCTCTTTAAAAATCTTTTCTATTTTTATTTATTTTTTTATTCTTTTTATGATTATTTTCCTATTATTATTTATCTTCTTCTATTTTTATTGTTATTTTTTAGTTATTTGTTTACTTTTTTGTATTTTTAGTTATTAAGATAAGTGGTTGATGGCGAGAGGTTGATGGCGAGGGGTTGATGGGGTGTAAGTAACAATCCCAATCGCACACACGAGAAACTGAGGTTTAGGAGGTTGCTTATCAGCAACAGCTGTGGGGTACAAGAAATGAAGGAGCTATTTCATTTTTGTACAGGAAAAAGTAAATCATGGAAAAAAATACACAGAGATTACAAGAATTCTATTTGAGGTTTCGTTGAAGGATCTTTTTTTTCATGTCCTTTGGTGAGATTTAGAAAAGCGCCAAAGTCGGGTGCGCGTTCGCTGAGTGGGGGAGTATTTGATGGTTGAGGATCGTCAAACATATCCATCATTGAAGTGGTGTCGGTTGAAGATGATGAGGGTTGAGAGTTGGAGTATGATGAAGAGGATGAATTGTTATTTGCAAAATCAAGGAGAAAGTGGCACAGTTGTTTGATGTGCTCAGGATTGTCTTCGTTGGTATCAATGGTTATTTTCATCTATGTTGCTTACTAAGAAAAGGGTGTTTATATAGTTATGGAGAAAGAATGTGAAGGGGATTTTAGATGTTTTGAGGGTGAAGGGAGAGAGTTATCGCAAGTTTTATAAATAAGCCCTTATGATTTTGGGGTATGGGACGTATTAAGACGACGTATATTAAGCGAAAGACAAGGGACATTATGAAGGTTCACGGTGACAAGTTCACAACTGATTTTACTGATAATAAGGCTCGCTTTGTTTCAAATGTACAGATTTCAAGCAAGAAAATTCGTAATGTTATTGCGGGTTATATCTGCCGCTTGAAGAAGAGAGATAATTAGTTTATTTTATTGGTTCTTAGTGGTTGTTTTAGTGGAATTCTTTTTGTTGGTTTTCTGATGTTGGTTAATCACTTATTTGGTTACCTTCTTTGACAGGATCTGTAGAAAAAGTCCTCGAGCGGCCTAAAGCGACCTTCTCTTTGAGAATCCATCGGGCGCGTTATGCGGGGTTGCTCGCTGTCAAGCAAGTCCAAAACGACAGTGAGAACACACTCTGCGGGAGCACTTGCCTTTAGGCAAGTTGCTGTACAGCAACTCACGGTTGCTGTAAGGTAACTCACGGTTGCCAAGTAGGCAACTCAGAAACGAACACAGTGAGTGACTAGAAACGAACACAGTGAGTGACTAGAAACGAA
>CAYJTE010000044.1:1191-7310 GCA_964372965.1 uncultured Methanosarcinales archaeon | reverse complement strand
AAATATTTGCCAAACTGCTCTACGGATCAAAATTTCATAAACTCTCACAAACAAGAGGCCAACAAGGAATAGGAATTTCCGCAGCCGTCCTCTACGCACAGCTAACTAGTGGAAAACCAGCAACAATAAAATCAAAAATTGCATCGAGTGGGCAGGCCTTTCTCATCAAACTCAAAATTGATACACAAACTAACGACCCAATAGTATTGGAAGAAAAAGATATTGAATGGGCAGGCAAAGACCATGGAATAAGAATAGAATTAGATATGGACTCAGCCTACATGAAAGGTCGTCAATCGGTAGATGAATACCTAAAACAAACTGCAATTGTAAATCCACACCTAACTCTAATTTACACCAACCCGGAAGCAAACCAAACTATTTTCACACGTGCAACCAACACCTTACCCGCTGAAGCAAAAGAAATCAAACCGCATCCTTATGGAGTAGAACTTGGTAGACTAATAAAAATGCTCGAAGTAACAAACGCCAAAAATCTCAGAGAATTTCTCACCACTGAATTTTCAAAAGTGAGTGACGCAACAGCAAAAGAAATGTGTGAAAATTCAACTCTCCTTCTCAGTACCATACCTGAAAAAATGTCTCGTGAACAAGCAGAACAACTATTCAAAGGAATTCAACTGACAAAAGTACCTTCCCCTCCCACAGAATGTCTTAGTCCCATTGGTCACGAATTGCTTGAAAAAAGTCTCAAAAAAGAAATTAACGCTGAATTTTATTGCGCAGTAACAAGACCCATATTTGTTTACAGGGGTAACCCCTTTCAAATCGAAGTAGGAATGGCATATGGTGGAAACCAACCGAAAGATGAACTCGCAACAATCTTCAGATTTGCCAACAAAGTCCCATTATTGTACCAGCAGGGTGCCTGCGCGCTAAGTAAAGCCGTCGTCACCACTAATTGGAAACCGTATGGTCTTCAGCAAAGTAACGGATCACTTCCAACTGGCCCATTCACTATCCTACTGCACATTGCATCCGTGTGGGTACCCTTCACCTCTGAGTCCAAAGAAGCGCTCGCGCACTACCCCGAAATAATCAAAGAAATCAAACTCGCACTCCAAGATGCCGGACGAAAACTTCAAACATATGTCCATAAAAAACAAAAAACACAAGCACAACTTGAACGTGCAAATATGTTTGAATCATACATACCCGAAGTAGCCGACGCGCTCGCAAGATTAACCGGAGCAAACAAAAACGAACTCATTGACAAGTTAGAAAATATGGTTGCTAAAGAAACGATCGTAGAAAAAATGAATCAGATGGAATCCTTAAAAGGCGAAGTCGATGAAGAAGAAAACACCCCGAAACAAAAGAAACAACCAAAAGAATATCACCAAGCTGATGATGACCTGTTATAA
This sequence comes from uncultured Methanosarcinales archaeon, assembly GCA_964372965.1. Classification (GTDB taxonomy): domain Archaea; phylum Nanobdellota; class Nanobdellia; order Woesearchaeales; family GW2011-AR9; genus CAMAVK01. The sequence continues at coordinate 5,925 of CAYJTE010000044.1, read as the reverse complement.
CCCCCCCACTATAAACCCCCCGCAGATAGTCTCCTAATAAAAATGGCCGCAAAAAAAACCAAAAAAGCAACTGAACCACAAAAAGTACAAACTATACTATCAACTATAACTAAAAAAACAAAAGAAAAAGTTCTATCTAACAAATCTGCTCCCATGCCACAATCAAATTCAAATAGCCAAGGCCCAGCCTTCGAGTTAATCCAAGTAGGAAAAAACATCGTTCAAGATATCCAACAAGGAGAAAATCCTAAAATAGAACTCTCTGTACGAGGTTTAAGTAACGTTGTTTACGATAAAGAAAACAAAACACTCACATTAGGAGATAAAAAAGCGCAACGTTTCTTTTTTAATGCATCACATACAAAAAAATTTTTACAGACAATTGAAATTGCTTCCATTTGTAAAACTCTTCTCGACGTAAAAAAACATGCCAGTCTGCGAGACGTCTTTTACATGGCCAAGCGTACTATTCCAAACACCAAATTAAACGTAGTAGATGAACAAACTGAATCTGATAAAGCAATTGAAGATCTCGAAATAATAACTAATTTTACCCGTGAACAACTCTACGTTAACGCCAATAAAATGGGTTCAGTTGCCGGAAAAGTAATTATTGAAGATACCGGTGATACCATTGATTGGTCTAAGTTAGGTTCCGGTGGCTGGTCAATTCCAAGTAACGTTGAAGAAATCACCTTCAAAAAAGTCGATGCTAAATACATTTTATACATGGAAAAACAAGCTGTCTGGGAACGTCTCCATGAAGATCGCTTTTGGCAAAAACAAAATTGCCTAATTGTAACATCACAAGGTCAAACTACCCGCGGAATCAGACGCCTCCTACAGCGCTTAAGTAACGAACACAACCTGCCTATTTACGTCTTAACTGATAATGACCCTTGGGGGCTCTATATCTACTCAGTGATTAAATATGGATCCATAAGCCTTGCCCACATGGCCTCAGAAATGGCCATCCCCGGTGTAAAATTTATTGGAATCACCTGTGATGATGTAGTTAATTACGACCTAAAACGACACTTTATCAAACTAACAGACCAAGATATTGCACGGCTAAAACAAATGCAAAATTATGAATGGTTTGAGAAAAACAAAGACTGGCAGCGCCAATTTAAAATGATGAAAGAATTTGGAAACAAAGTAGAAATCCAGTCACTATCATCAAAAGGAATTTCGTTCATCTCTGAAAAATATTTACCGGAAAAAATCAAAAATCAAGATTTCTTGGATTAAAAATATAACACTAATTACAATAATAAACTACGTGACCGTCTCTCTTTTTCATTTTTATAAGAAAACATCCTTAAACACGAAATCTCATACATATACTTGTTACAAAACCACCGTAATTCTTGCAAATCTCTTACTGGATAATGAGGATCACGTGAGATTGCAATCAACGTCTCATCAGAACATACCTGCAACTGATTAAGTGACCAGGAGTAATGAACCGATGTAAGAGAATCTAACCTCTTGTAATAAGAATCAACAAAAATACAATCATGAAATCTAAAAAAGGAGAGCTTCTCAATAGAAGCATCCGTCCCTATTTTACGTTCAAGTCGTGCGTATAAATGACCTGAATAGGTACATTCCAATAAAAAATCAAACCGACCCGTACCTGGCATCAAACTTAATTGCATTAAATCCATTTCAAATCCAACCTCTCTCATCACAATACTCCAACATTACACTAAAAAACATCCGAATATACAATTCTACCTTCTTCCAATCCATATAACGAAACCGTACCCTCTCCAGCCCCACATTTGCCACGAATACTCTCAAGCAAAGTATAATTCAACTCCAGACCAACAAAACGAACCACCATTCAAAAAGATTACCTAAAATTTTCACTACTTTCAAAAAGCACATGCCCAAAGCACACAGCAAAAAGACTTGAAAGCAACAGCATAACAAACGAATTAGGTTTTGTTGAAAAGTGTAGTAACAGCCTTCGGGGTCGAGCCATTAGATTCTCCAGAATAGACAACGCAAAACCATCACTTTTGTCAAGGTATCTTTAAATATACCTCCGCTACATAAACCAAGAAAAATGATCAACCAAAAACCAAAACGGTGATACTAATGGACATCCGCAAAACAAAAACCTGTGACAAATGCAAAAACTCAATTCCTCTAGAACAAGTACGACTCTACCCTAAACCAAATGGAGGAAACCTCGTACTCTGTGAAAGTTGTTTAGATAAAACCAAACGTACCAAAACCAACCCTGAATTTTCAAGCAAAACCACGCGACTTCCACCTTGTGACCATTTTAGATACAACTGCACCCGCTGTAGATACGAATTCAAAGTAGACGAAAACAAAGCCAACATTACCTATAACCTTGTCTGTCCTTATTGCGGAAAATCCGACAAAATCGCAAGAATTTAAAAAGGGAACCTCTATCCTACGACCAGACAAAAAGAGAAGGTGAGACTATGCTTTATATCCACAAATTAAACCAGTTTAATCAAAAAGCCGCAGACTTAGAAAGTGTGTATCTCATTCGAGAACTGAAGCAAAAAACACCCTTCCCATTTAATGACACCCAAATTCAAGAACTTTTAGCAGAATTCTTAGTATCTGACACCGATAAAACCCTCATTGACCAGGCTCTTCCATTAATTGAACCAACCCTAGCCATTGCAAATAAAATGGTAGAAGAAAAAAATGAACTTCACGAAAGTGCCAACTGTATCCGAACAACCCAAATTTTACGAGAATTACCTATACCTATTCAAAACAGTCTATTATACGTCTATGAACTTCATAACTGGCAAAATCAATTCACAAAAGAGATAACCCCCTTACTAAACAGTCTCAGTAAACTACGAACGGCAGAACAAAAAATATTTGCGAACCAAAAATTAAAAGACATGTTCAAAAAAATTCTCAGGGGAGACGAATTCGTATTCAAATATCCCGATCTTGTAAATGAAGGTGAAATAGCTGCCGTTGACGGGCTCATAGAATCATTGGACAAAGGATTTCTGTTTCACTACAGCTTGGAAGAAGAACTTAAAAAAATTTCATTTACGGAATTAAAAAGAAGAATACCCCAAACCCACCTTGATGAAGCAGAACAAATACGACAAAATCTGCTCCAAATAAAAAAAGGTGTTGACCGAGCGTACCAAGTAAACATGCGCATGGTAAATTTAGCATTGATTATGTATGCCTACGTTAAATGGCTAACCAGTCGAATGTAACAATTTCTACTTTTTATTACAATTATCAACCTCCTCTCCATTAGCACTAATTTTTGTATATTTCCATCGTATCAAAAAAGCAAACCACTAAACCAAAACAAGAGCACGCCGGAAACTATACACACCAAAGCCCAATAAACCAAGAGCAAACAAACCCCACATCACAGAAATCCCAAGCTGAGTACTTGCCGTAACACTAATCGAAAAAAGAGAAACAATAAAATCAACCAAAAATAGCACCAAATAATACCGGGGTAAATAATAAAAATGTCTGTCCACTCTCCAATAATGATATAACCCTATTGCTAAGATGGACACAAAAAAGAGAAAGATAGAAAAGAAGTGTATAAACGCATTAAGAAACGGCTTCTGAACAGAACCATAGAGCATAATAACCCGTACCAGTGAACTAACCGCAACAACAACAGCGAGTCCCGATATAAACAGAGTAAAACCCTTATGCGCCACACTACTACACAGCATGTCACGTTTATATGAGTTTTGTGAACACCATTTCACACCCCCAGAAATCTTTATAAAGGGACTCCAATTTTCACCAAACTATGGCCCGTATTCGAAAATTCAGCGCATACCAAAATTTAAAGCGACCCTACACCAGAATAAGTAAATTCAACAAGCTTAATTTTGTACGTGGCGGATTTCCTCATATCAAAATCATTAAGTTTGACATGGGCAGCCCGCAAAAAGAATTTGACCAAACAATCAGACTTGTAAGCACAACATCTCTAAACATTCGCCATAACGCTCTTGAATCAGGACGTATGGTCTCCAACCGAGTATTAGAAAAAGCCATAGGAAAAGATTATCATTTACGATTAAAACTCTATCCTTTTCATGTGCTTCGTGAAAACGCAGCCGCAACCGGAGCAGGTGCTGATCGTGTAAGTACAGGTATGCAGAAGGCATACGGTAAAGCTATATCATGCGCTGCAAGAGTACAAGAAGGACAAACAATTTATGAGCTCCGCATAAACACAGCAAATATAAAACTTGGAAAAGAAGCATTACACCGAGCATCAAGTAAAATGCCTTGCCCATGTAAAATGATAGTTGTAGGAAAAACACAATAAAACATATTTTTATTACCCCATTTTACGGCTACAGCCTAATACTTCTTCAAACGCAACGCACACTTTTCAAGAGCAACAAGTCCAGGCATCTCCTCGCCAGACAAAAACGCAAGACTCGCCCCTCCCCCAGTAGACACATGCGTAAATTTTGCACGCAATTTTAAATTTTTAACCGCCTCAGATGTCTCCCCGCCACCGCAAACAGCAACCTGGCCAGTATGAAGAGAACCAAGAACCTTCTTTGTACCTATATGAAATGGTCTTTTTTCAAAATAACCAAGTGGACCATTCCATACTACTGTACGCGCTACTCTCATCTTTTGGACAAATAACTCAACCGTCGCAGGACCAATATCATATGCAAACACCGAAGAATCAACATCAGTGGAAAGAACAACACGAATTTTCCC
>CAYJTE010000044.1:0-1181 GCA_964372965.1 uncultured Methanosarcinales archaeon | reverse complement strand
CTTTATCCAAACACCTAAAATCAACCGGTAAAACAACCTTCGAAAAATTATGATGTTTTCGTAATTTTAAAGCAGCCTTCCGAGTATCAAAATCCATATCCAAAGAAGAAACAAATGCTAAACACAGCGCCCCACCAAGCAACACCGTATTCGCATGATCAAGTGCACTAAGTATAACTCCTAATTTATGTAATTTAGCCCCACCAATAACCCATACGGATGGTCGCCGAGGGAAAAGCGCAACAGAGAGCGCGGAAATTTCCTTCTCCAAAAGCAACCCGCCATAAGACGGCAACAAAGTAGGCAAAAGAGAAACAGAAGCATGAGCACGATGACAAACTGCAAACGCATCATTTACATAAATATCTCCATACTGAGCAAGAATGGTAGCAAGTTCAATATCATTTGCAACCTCACGAGAATCAAAACGAATGTTTTCAAGTAATATGACTTTCCTCCGAGTTTTAAGCATTCCTCGAAGACCGGCAAGAGAAGAAAACAACACTTTCTTCTGAAGCAACCGCGATAAAGGCTTAACTAAAACCTGTGTTGACAGCGCGGTATCAGCAACTGTAGGCTCACCTAAATGAGTAATAATAACTACCTTACACTCTTTACGCAGCAATAGCTTAATAGTTGGGATCGATTCTATAACTTTACGCAAATCAGATATTTTTGGACGAGAAACCTTTCGAACACCAGAAGAAGTAAGAGGAACATTCAAATCTAAACGCAATAAAACCACCTTAGAACGAAGATCAACACCCTTATCACGAATAAAAAGCATAATAAAACCATATTGTAAGCATATTTAATTCTTCCCAAAAAAACCATCATCAAGAAATCATCACCAATAAAACCACCAAAAAAACCACTATCAAAGATACAAATAAAGATAACGGCTTTGTTGAAAAATTCAGTAACAGCCTTCAGAGTCGAGCCATTAGATTTCAAATTAACAACACCAAGAAGATCGTCCCATCCTGGGAGCGACGTCTCCACGTTATTAATATCAACTCTACCGCGGTTACTGTTCCCGAAAGGAATTTCAACAAAGCCAAAGATAACAAAAAGAATGGAAATAAAAATAAAGTAAGACCAAAGAAGTAACAGAAAGAAGATGATAAGTATGAAAAACCACACACTATTTATTTCCACACTAGCCGCATTATTGAAACACC
>CAYJTE010000043.1:1999-7552 GCA_964372965.1 uncultured Methanosarcinales archaeon | reverse complement strand
CACAAATACAGGAGAGAGACGACGGGCTTCATCCCACAGATATGCTCAGAAATCATAGATTTCTGGCACACCAAAAATTTCAATGAAATTTTTTAGTGAATCTGTGGGTATTCGCCCTATGATTTTATAACACAACACTAAGAAACTAAAAAACCTAGCTTAGCAGCCTCTCATCAAGAGCACCCCCACCTGATCCCACTCTTCGTATTGTAACTTCATGTTCTTCCCAAGCACGATACCCATATCCTATTTGTACATACAGCGAACTCAAATAAGATCTGCCTGATTGCTGTAAATCAAATGAACATGACACATCAGCCCTATCTTCAGAACCAAATTCAAACCGAGCAGGATAAGGTCCAAGAAACTGACAAGATATTGGAACACCACCCAATGTTGCTCTGTTCATAACCGCATATACTGCATCACCAGAACCCCTATTCTCTAAAGTAAACCGGATTTGCCCGCGATCACCAACTGCCTGACTATACACATCCGTAATGGCAAGAGGAGCACCCTGACCAGATAAACCCTTAGGAGAATCAGAAACAGTACAACCACCATCAGATACTATCATACTCGCACCCGACACACAAAGATCATCAGCAAGTTCCACTATTGAATCATAATTCATATACACTTGATATTTATCACGTCTGCCATCATCACCAGCCAGTTTCAAGCGCGCAACAGCGCCAGAAAAAACCACTTCACGCCGATCACCTTCAGGATATGACAAACTGCGTCCAAAAAATTCCGGAACATCTTGCTCAGTAAGATCCAGTTTTATTTTATCCGAATCAAGACCAGCAATCCCTATTTTGACATTTGAAATATCATATGCTGCTCTATTTTGCACAATCAACCGCACCACAAAAGGATCAAAGTTACTCACTTCACGTGGAAAAGTAGAATCCTCTAAAATACGAACTTCAGAAATACCAGACCGAAAATCATACACATCTCGCGTCCCCTCATTAGATGAACATGAAACCAACATTAATGAACCAATAACAAGTACAAAAAATCCAAAAAAAGAAAATACCTTCATTGTAATCCTCCGCTACCAGTACCACTTCCTGACCTACTATCAATAGGTTTCATTGTAGCCGGATCAAGTAAATCAACACGGATAGGAATTTCTTTGGTAAGATTATAATCATACACCAGTTCTCCTTCAAATGTTTCCACCAAATACGGCTCAAAAAAATCAGTATACTCCGAAGGAAGCGTCACAAAACACGAACTAAGAGGTTGACTACGGCCAGGCCACACCAGAACCCCATCCCCGGAAAAGCATTTATCAGAACCACTTGAAATACTAAACCCCTTACCTTCAACATTAAACGAATAAGAATGAATTTTCTCAAGACGTCCCTTAACACCAGACCCATCAGTACTCTCAATACTAGAAACAAAAATAAGTGGTTCACCAGGTTCAATAACCGGATCTTTCTCCGTTGATCCAAATCCAAAATTCAACCGTGCAAATTCTTTGGGAGACTTAGAAACATAATCAGCAGATGACGAAAATTCAGATGCAAGAACCTTATCACGAACAACTGCTATTTGCTCAGCCTTATATTTACCATTCACAAAAGCTCTTTTGAGATACGACGTCGTACGCAGCCCTTCAATAATCGTACTCACTGACATAGTATACGCACCATTCAATTCAGTATCAGATAATGGTGTACAAGAAATCGGAACTTCAATAATCTTTGAACCAGACGACTTACTATCCGAACTCCCCCCAATAAGCAACTCTCCTGGTACCACTTTACGTGCTTGAACAAACGAACACGACCCACGAACAGTTAATAATTGTTCAAACGGATTTTTAATTTTCAAATACATAATGTAAGATCGAGGAACAAAATCTCCCTTTATAGCCCGAACTTGTTTTGGAAACGTCTTATCATCAATTGTGATTTCCGCCGTAGTATATTCAGTTATTTCAGTATCTTGCACACCACGAACATCAAGCCCCTGCTCATACCGCATCTTTTGCTGTGCAACACAACCCGTAACATCATCAGGTTGTTCTGCCTTACATAACGCCTCCCACTCAGACTCCCTCTGCCGAATTTGAACACACTCACTCAATCCACCAACCAACTTCCCATTTGCAATACAATACGCCATACTCTTGAATTGATTTTCCGGACTAACGGAAGCCCGGGCATCAGCTTTAGCCTGAAGTAATTTCTCAACACCTGGAACAACTTCAGAGCCATACACATTAAGCGGCGTAAGCATAAAGACCACAACAAAAATCCAAAGAACAGCCAGGACCTTAGAAATATTGATCAGTGCATTACTTTTCTTCGTTGCAAACAACCCCACAAATGCCCACCATGGTGTAAAATACAATACATTTTGCGCAAGAACTGGTAACTGAACATTATAATTAGATGCAAGAAAATCAATAAGACCGATATCAATAAAGAAGAACGCAACAGAAACAAGACCAAGCCACTCAGATTCAATTCCCTGAACAAACGTCTCTCCACCAGGAGTCCATTTCGACATCAAACCACGAATAACCATCGCAATAACAAACACCGGTAAAATAACCGTCCACAGTGAATCAATACTAAACCTCCCGCCAAAATAAATATACATAATAAAAAACGCCAGAACAACCACTAACCCTCGTCCTTTAAAAATGGAAATAGTCGTATAAAACATAAACAATGTTGCAAACATTAATGCAACAACCGACCCCATAGAATCCGCCCAAAAAAACGTCAAAAGCCCACCCAAAAATAACCGAAAACCCGGATCATCAATCGCTTCATACACACGACTAATTCCGCCCGCACCCGTAGCAAACGCCGCACCACCCGCCGCACCACCCACCGCTTGAGTTCCCGCAGGAATTTTTGCCCCACCAACTTTAGCAGCCACGCCAGCAACAGATCCAGAAGACGCAATCTTTGACCAAATACCTAGTTTAGAAGGTCCAGAAGCAGCGCCACCCGTAGATCCAACATCCCCTGCTCCATCACTTCCCGCATCAGCACCCATAATCTATCAAGTACTATGCAGCAAAATAGACATTAAAAACCTATCGATATACAAATCAAAATAACCACAAAAACACGACCAAAAAGAGATATATACCTAAAAATACTAAAAATAACAAATAAAAATTTACGGTTTAACCAAATCAGCCCGAATTTCTCGAACCTCAAGAGTACGACGAGGTTTGATCTTAATTGAATTCGTTCCCTTCTCAACATCAGAACTTAGATCAAAAGTAAGATTAGAACTTCGAGTATCAAAATTACGAACATTACCATTGAAAATCAACTGACCAGAGCGCTCAGAAGTTACATCCACAAAAGACAACCTGATCTTTAACTTAAGATCAGACGATCTAACATCATCATATTGTTCTTCTGAAAGTTCAAAATAATAAGTAGGAAAATCTACCTCTTTCAATTTTGAAACAACATTAACCGAGGACAACAAATAAGTACCACGTGAAGTTTCAAACTCAACATAATTTTCTCCCAAGACCAAATCAGATGGAGCAAGTTCAATAGGAACAATGGACAAATCACAATCAGGAGTTGCGCTATACACCACCTTAGCATTGAGCATAATTCGAAGCAAACCCGACTCACCATATCTACACTCAGGGTGAAACTTCAACTGAACACGCTCCAAATTTTGTTTTTCAGTGTCAGAAACTAAAAATACATGACGTGCAACTTGCGCCTCCCGGTTTATCGTATCAGCAATAACTTTTACATTTTCCGCAACAAAAGTATTTGTTCGCCAAAACGCAAGACCCGGACTTGACACCATAAAAACAACAAGATTATCAGATTGAATAAGCCCTGGAGGAACAATTATTGGTTTCACCTGACTTCCACCTGGAGAACCCACAAAAATTTCCTCCCCATTGAATAACACATGCACATCTCCAACTTGTTCCGTTACCCTAAATGTAAGAAGAGGACTACGCACATCAGACGGCGTTAGAACTGAAAAAGAAAACTCAGACGATTTCTCCGAAAACAACCCTCTCTTTGATGACACAACACTTTTCTCGGAAATAACCGAAGACTCCTCAGAAGTTCTGATATTTATAACCGGAAGAGGATGTTCTATCTCTTTTTGTATCAAATAATCAATTCTACCTGGACTCTGTAACACAAGAGTAGAAAAAACCCCAGACGGAACCGTAACTCCTTTATATGAAGAACTAGGAAGTGACTCACCTAACAATTTGGCCCTCTCTGTTGGAGGAATTGTAATAATAAACAATATAAGAAAACCCGCAATAATTGCCACCAAAACTGCAGCCCCCGCCGCCTGTGCTCTAGAACTCGTATTATTCATAGAAAAAATAAACATAAAAGAGTATTTAAAGTATTCTATTGGGTAAAGGATGTAAAGTATTCTATCAAAACGCAAAATTCAAAATAACCATCAGTATTACTAAAACCCCGCACGTAACCTTAACATTTTTAAAATATTAAATATTAAAGACCGCAATTACCATAAAAAAACAAATTCACACTAAAGTAACACCAAATGGAAAAAAGACACGAACAATTAGGTCAGTACCATAAAATACAACGGAAAATTGAAGCCATAGCCATATTAGTATACCTCGGCTCAATAACATATCTCACATACCTACTTATCCCATTTGCCATAATCCATCCTTTTCTAATACTAAGTGCCCTTCTAGGTGGCATGTTTCTCGCAGACATGGGAACCGGACTTCTCCACTGGGCAGGTGATACCTGGGGAACCCCAAACTGGCCTATCGTAGGGAGCACATTTATAAGACCTTTCCGTGAACACCACATTAACCAAAAAGCTATAACTCAACACGATTTTATTGAAACCAATGGCTCAAACAGCCTATTTAGCCTCCCCATTACCGGATGTGGTCTGTATTTATACTATACCAGTAGCAACTCTACCGGTCTATTTATAACAAGCTTACTAACTTCAACAGCCATTTTCGGATTCCTCACCAACCAATTTCATAAATGGGCCCACACAGATACTCCACCTAAAATAGTTAAATTCCTTCAACGTAAAAGGCTCATATTAAACCCACACCACCATAATATTCATCACACCCCTCCCTTTGAACATTACTATGCCATAACCAACGGCTGGACAAATTGGATAGCCAGAAAAGTGCATTTTTATCGAATACTTGAATGGATAATAACCAAGTTAACAAGAGAAACACCAAGAAAATCAGATCAAGAAATAATAAGTTAAACTAAAATCCCCGAAAGATTTATATATACACCATATACTTCGCAAACATTCCAACAAGGAGACAAAAATGACATATTTAACAGAAACTGACCCATTACAAATTAGAGGATATACCACTGGAAAACGCGTACTAAAAAGTATAGAAACAAGAGCTAGCGAACTTCCAACAAATCCCATAGAGCTAAAAGAAAATAATTTAGAGACAAGGGTAGCAGTAAATAGTTGGAAAGAAACACTATTCGCTAACAACAAAGAGGCAATACAGTACGCAAGAAATGTTGCTAACCAAATTCTTCT
>CAYJTE010000043.1:0-1899 GCA_964372965.1 uncultured Methanosarcinales archaeon | reverse complement strand
CTAACAACAAAGAGGCAATACAGTACGCAAGAAATGTTGCTAACCAAATTCTTCTTGATGATAGATATAAAAATCACTATTAAATTTTATTATTTCATTTGAGCTTTATAGGTCTTGTTGAAAAATTAAGTAGCATCCTTCAGAATCAATCTCTCACCATCTGAATTAATCCCTTACCAACCAACATAATAAACAACAAAAGATCTGTCCCTTACTGAAAACGCGAAATGAGTAACCACACATCTCTGCGCAACCACCTATTTCTGCGCAGAAACGCCAAAGAGTTTTTTAAATATTCTCAAAAAACCCATCCAAAGTAAAAGAAAAAAACAAACCACTCAACAATTAACATCAAGCAATCTTTTCTCAGCCTCACTCAAACAATCATTAATCATAGCACAATACGGTCGATAATCAGTACTTGGATTTTTGGCAAAACCGGGCATAACCAGTCTGCTTGGAAGAACATACACACCTTTTGCATCTGAACCAAAAGATCTATGCACTCGACGAGCATTTTCACAAGTAAAATCATTCACCAGTAGATCGAACGCTTCAAAATTTGTAAACTTAAAAATCATATCATATTTAATATCCTGATCACAAGGAATAAGTGCATCTTCAATCTCATGACCAAACGGCGTTTTGGTAATCTTAAAAGAAACTGTTTTGGCATCATCCAACACCTGTGCACAAATAAGTGCATAATCCAATGTGTTATAAAATTGGTTCGACCCAATTTTTTCTTGAAGAGCATCACGAACCGCAGTATGTAACTCATCCTGACTTTGAAAATAAATGGCATTACCAGTTGTAATACCCTTAATAACAAAGAGTAAACCAAAGAGCACAACAACACCTACTACACAAATAATCATTACCTTGCGTTTATCAGCAGAACCGCCTGAAGAACCATATCGAGTCTCAGTGCGAGCATTATCATCAGAACCATCACGAGACAGTACACTCGAACCAGCCTCACCACCTTTTTCTTTCGTAACAGAAGATGAACCAGAAACAGAAGATACCGCACTAGCAGAAACACCACTTGTCTTCGTCAAATAAGATTGATAATTTTTCTTAAGCGTCTCTTTATAAGCCCAATTAATATCAGACTCTGCCCAACCCGCTTTAAGAAGAGCCTCTTTAACTTGAGGGAATTTTTTACCTGCTTTAATATGTTTAGTAATATACTTCAAAATTTGTTCATCAACCTCTGGTTCAGAATCAGCATCCTTATTCATATAATAATAAAGACCAAGACCAGCAGCCAGAATTAATAACGCAACCAAAGCCACTGTAAGCCACGTAGTTTTATTAGATTGAGAATTAAGTTCTGTCTCAACAACCTTCAAATTATTTTTTGCAGAATCCAAATTACCCTGAAGAGATGCAAGACCCGTGGCAACACCTTTAACATCTTCTTTAAAAGATTTTTTAGAAAGTTGCTGTTCAGCTTCAAGGGAATCGATTTTCAAACTAAGATCAGAAATACTTCCTTGTATTTGTGTCAACTGCGTTTGAATCCCCTGATACCCTTGTGATAACGTAAGTGTACCAGATTCAACCGCAGCCAAACGTTGCTCAACAGATGCAGACTGTTCTTGCAATAATTGTAACGTCAACTGCAACTGAACCAATTGATTATCCAAAATCGAAGGCTCAGCAAGAAAACCAGAATCAACACCAAAAATCTCACCCGCAAGCGGATCAACATCACCAACTGGATCAACGCCTGCTACACCCGCGGCAACCTGACGAGCGGGAATAACGAGCGGAACAGATTCATCATATAAAAAACAAGTATAGGTACCTAAATCACACTCAGAGGGTCGATTATTACCGACACACAAACAATCAGAATCTCCCACACAATTATACAAGGTCTCCGTATCAGCA
>CAYJTE010000042.1:2364-7780 GCA_964372965.1 uncultured Methanosarcinales archaeon | reverse complement strand
AGTTTGGTTTTATTTCTAAAAGAATATGTGCTGTTGCTTATTTACAACATGACGGCTTACTGCTCGTTTTTTTTTCCTCAAATTGTTTGAGGCATACCGGAGAGCAAAACCACTCTCCGTGCTTTTCTGTGCCCTTGCCGTTCTCTTGTTTCATTCCACATACTGGATCTTTTTTCTTAAATAAACTGAATGCCATTTTTTTCCCTCCTATTTTGTACTTACATAATCAATTAAAATTTTGTCTTTGTCGCGCATAATATAATCTCCAAACTGCTCGTTCTTTTGCCCATTAACATACATGGTTATATTGCCCTTATCAGTACAATACTCAAAAATACACTCTTTATTGAACTTTTTACCCCAAATTTTGAAAAATGAACCGAGGGTTACAGTGCTAAGAGTAGGTTTATTATTTTCCATGTGGATAGTTCCATCGGTTTCATGTGTGTGAATGGGTTGATGAACATTACCACCTAACCCTATGTTAACTGGAATGAGTTGTTCCTGGCCATTTATGCGAATGGTGAGCTGAGGGTGCCAATGGATTGGTGCGGAGGGAATGTTAAGGTTTTCTTCGTTTATGGTTGAAGAATTTTTTTGTTTGAATAAAGCTAGGCTACCTGTTACTAAAAGAGATAGGACTATGATGGTTGCGATCCAAATTTTAATTCTTTTTTTTGTTTTAGATGACAGGTACCTTTTCTGTGGTGTTTCACCTGGATGTTTTGCTTGATGATGCATGTATAAAGCGTCTGTATCGTTAAATTCCCGTTCACAATGCTTACATGAAACTATTACCATTTTATTTCCCCTCGCTTATTTTAATTTAAATCTTTTCATTAACAATGAATTGCTTACTACACTTACTGAACTAAATGCCATGGCTGCTCCGGCAATTGCAGGATTGAGAAGCCAGCCTGTATATGGATAGAAAACACCGGCAGCCAAGGGAATAAGTAAAATATTATACCCAAAAGCCCACCCTAAATTTTGTTTGATTTTTTTCATGGTGTATGAACTTAATTTTATTGCTTTCACTACATCGGTAACTTGTGGTTTCATAAGTATAATATCAGCAGACTCAATTGCCACATCAGTGCCGGTTCCAAGAGCAATGCCCACATCAGCTTGCACTAGTGCAGGAGCATCATTAACACCATCACCTACCATCACTACTTTGTAACCACGTGACTGCAGTTTCTTGATTTCGCTGGATTTATCTGCGGGTAAAACATCTGCTAAAACACGTTCTATACCTACTTTTTTTGCGATTGCAAGAGCGGTACGCTCATTATCTCCAGTGATCATGATTACTTGTTTTCTCATGGACTTTAATGTTTTAACAGCGGCATGAGCATCGTCTTTAATGGTGTCTGCAACTGCAATAATACCAGCTATTTGATGATTAATAACGATAACCATTGCTGTTTTTCCTTCTTGCTCTAAACGTTGTAAATTTAGTTCGTTGTTTTTGAAAACTACTTTTCGTTCCATCATTAATTTACGGTTTCCAAGCAAAATGTGATCTTTTTTATATTCTGCTTCAAGCCCAAAACCAGGGATGGTCTTTAATTTTGTGGCTAGGGGGATGGTAATTTTTTCTTCTTCTGCTTTTCGTACAATGGCCTCGCCGAGTGGATGTTCGCTGCGTTTTTCTGCAATAGCAGCGTAGTATAATATGTCTTGTTTAGTGTATTTTCCTTGAGGAATGATGTCTGTTACTTCGGGTTTCCCGTTGGTAAGTGTTCCTGTTTTATCAAAAACGATTGTATCAATTTGTTGTGCTTTTTGTAAGGCACCTGCACTTTTGATTAAAATGCCATGCTGCGCACCTTTCCCGGTTCCCATCATTATAGCTGTTGGTGTTGCTAACCCCATAGCACAAGGGCAGGCAATAATTACAACAGCGACAAAAGAAGTTATTGCAAGACTTAGGATTCCCGTTAGTATGTACCACATGAGGAATGTTATAACAGCAATTCCTAATACTGCGGGGACAAAATAAGCAGAAATCTTGTCTGCTAAACGCTGGATAGGAGCTTTTGATCCTTGGGCTTGTTCAACTAATTGAATAATTTGTGCTAAGGCGGTTTCTGATCCGACTTTTGTTGCTTTAAATGTGAAGGAACCGGTTTTGTTAATGGTTGCCCCAATTGCGTTATCACCTTTCTTTTTTTCAACGGGTATGCTTTCACCTGTGATCATACTTTCATCAACGGTTGAGTACCCAGATACAATAATGCCATCTACGGGTATTTTCTGACCAGGTTTTACGATTATGATATCCCCGACTTGAACTTCTTCTATGGGTATTTCTATCTCTTTGTTATTTCTCACTACAAGGGCCTTTTTTGGTGCAAGACTGATTAATTTTTTGATGGCTTCTGAGGTTTTGCCTTTGGCCACGGCTTCTAAATATTTCCCCAATAGAATGAAGGCGATGAGTATGGCTGCGACTTCATAATATAAATCATGGGGAGTATAGTTTGTGTTCCCGGTCCAGATGAATATGCTGATGAATAGGGAGTATGTGAAGGCAGTACCAGTTCCTAACGCAACTAGTGTATCCATGGTTGCAGTTCTCGCTCGTATGACGGAGAGAAAACCGCGTGAGAAAAAAATCGAACCGGCGATGAGAACGGGAGTTGCAAGAATTAATTGGATTAGAGGGAGATTGGCCATAATTGAAATAGGTACGGAAATATTAAAAAAGGGGAAAACCATCGCAATCAAAAGGAGTGGGACAGAAAAACCGATTGCTACGGCAGTTCTATATTTAAGTTCGCGAATTTCGTGATCCCGTGCTTTTTTTTCTTTATCTGGCGATGAGGTATCGATAATTACACTATATCCTAATTTAGTTATCAACTCTTTAATTTTTTCAGCAGTGATACGTTTTTGGTTATAGGTGATAACTGCTTTTTGATTGACTTTTAATTGCGCCGAGATGATACCGGGTAATTTTTCCAGTCCGTGTTGGATGGTACTAACACAATGAGGGTTGTCCATGCCAATGATTTTTAGATGCAGAGCAGGGTTTGTTTTTTCTTCATGTTGTTCTGCCTTATAACCTGTTTTTTCTACAATTTTAATCAAATCAGTAGGGGATGTGTGTTGGGTTTCGTACTCTATTGTGGCTCGCTGCGTTGCAAAATTAACCGTTGCGTTTTTAACTCCGTTTTTTTTGCTAAGTGCGGTTTCAATCTTGTTTGCACAACTAGCACAGTGCATGCCGGTGATGGTTAATGTGCATTTTTGTTGTTTCATCTTGTGCCTTCCAGTATTTTACAGCAATATTGTTTCATATGCGCATCTATCAACTCCATGAGGGGACCAATGGTTTTTTTGTTGAGTGTGTAATAACAAAACTTTCCCTTCTTTTCTTTGAAGACCATACCATGATATTCCAACATTTTCAAGTTATGAGAAACCATACTTTGCTCAAACTTTGTTTGTTCGCAGATTTGCGTTACGTTTTTGCAACCATTGCGGAGCGTGTTAATTATTTTTAACCTATTATCTGTGGCCAGAGTCACAAAAAATAGATGATATGCATCATTATATGATCTCATTATCATATGATTATTCAATCATATATTTAAATATTATGGTTAAGGAGTGCTGTCTTTTTTCGTTTGCTTTGAGGAGGGAATTATTTCGTCCGTTGCAGGAAATATAAACTGGCTATCAATAACCCTACTGTTAACAATTGTATTTCCATCCCACCAAAAGGAAGCCGAGCCCATGAAAATGTTACACCAAACAACCCAATAACTAAGGGAAACACGCTGGCCATACATGAAGCACAAACACCGGTTGCCAACCCGCCAACTGTTGCGACGCAGGTTACGGCTCCGGTTTTTCTAACGTCTTTTTGTTCTTTATGACGAATATATCCATATACTATGTTTATTGATACTAACAAGGCGATAGAGAGGGTAAATAAAACAGATAGACCTAGTTCAATCCAATGTATCTGGTTTGCATATACACTTACATATTGAAGAGTAATGTAAAACTCACTAAGGTACACATTCAGGGTAAGATACGCAATGAAAATGCTTACTACCCAAAATAGATACGGCCTCTGGAAAGCTGATTTTATGGATTTTAAACTCATTGGACAATTAATTCCCCATTACCCATCCCCATGGCACAACTAAAACCAAATGTACCTTTCTCAGTGGGAGTAAATTCAACTATGTTATTATTTTCGGTAAATTGTGCGCTCACATCAAGGTCCGGTATTCTAAGGGAACTAAAACATCCTTGTAAACGATCCATATCTGCCACAAGTTGCACTTTTTTTCCTTGTTGGACGGTGATTGTTTCGGGGTAATAATTCAATTTTCCCCAACTGAGATGACGAACTTGCACATTTTCAGTGTCATAATCATCGGCTGGCGTGCGAACACTCTGCTGGTTGGAGGGTGTGGCAATTTTTTCCTGATTAAATTCAGAGGGTTCACTTGAAAAATACTTTGATCCGATTACACCAATAAGAGTGAGGAGTAGCATGACTCCAATAATTTTTATTATTTTATTTTTTTCCATTTTACCTCCTACGCAACAAAAGCTGATTTGTATCCATACACAATTATAAACATAAAGATGGCGGTGGTGATTAGACTATACGAAAAAAATGTTAGAAAGTCGACGGGGTTTTTTGTGATGTTCTGATTTTTTTCAACAACGTCTTCAAATAATAAATAGGACATCCCTAATAAAATCAACACGTTAATTATCATAAACGGAGGCATGAACCACAAAAGGTGGTCTGTTTTCATCATCAAGGAGATCATTGGCCCCATGGTTCCACCCATCATACCGGCCATTGCTCCTTGCAAAATACCCATAATCCCGCAGCATTTCCCAGTATAGACTCCTACAAAAACACCGAAGAGCATTCCTAGTAAAGAACCCATAAACATGCCATTGGTTGAACCTATGACTACACTGAGCATGAGACCTGATTGCATACCTACAATCATGCCTATCATCATGCCAGTCATAGTAGATACTTTAGCTCGATAGGCTTTCAGATGCCAAATTGCACCACCAGTGAAGGTGATAGTGATTAAAAGATAGAACAGCCACCACCCACGTTTACTGAGAAAATCAGGAATATTGCTCCATATGGTGAAATACATGATGGTTGTCAGAATCGCCAGAATACAAAAAGTTACACCGATGTAACCCATCATCTGCCATTCGAGATGGTATTTCTTTCGATTTGAACAGAACTCCCGGAGCCGTGTTGCTATGGGTATAGTTTCGGTACAATTTTCACACTCTGAAGAGTTATCTTTTTGCATCGTTTTTATCTTCTTGTAATTGATTCTTTAATGGTTTAACAGTTTAATATTTTGATATTGATAGTGTTTGTTTTAATATTGATGGTATTTATTCCTTAACG
>CAYJTE010000042.1:0-2264 GCA_964372965.1 uncultured Methanosarcinales archaeon | reverse complement strand
ATATTTTGATATTGATAGTGTTTGTTTTAATATTGATGGTATTTATTCCTTAACGTTAATGGTGGCCATCATACCAGCTTCGAGGTGCTCTGCAATATGACAATGAAACATCCACTCTCCTGGATTAGTAATATCTACTACTATATCGACAGTGCTTCCAACCGGGATAAGAACAGTATCTTTCCAAACTTGATTTTCAACAGGTTTTCCATCTATTTTGAGGATGATAAACCGCTGCCCATGTAAATGCATTGGATGTTGCATTGGATGTACGCTTTTTGGATCATTAAAAATCCTTATTTTTATTTTATTACCTATTTTGGCATCTATTTTAATGTCTGTGTTTTCTTGTCCTGTTTTTTCATCACGTAAGATCCACTTTATGTTTTTTGAGGTTGATTGGCTATTCATCATGCTCATGTTATCTTCCCATTCTATTGGTTCTACACTACTTGATATTGGTTCTACACTACTTGAATTAGGATCATTGTTAAGATTATTATTTGGATCATTAGACATCATTGGATCATTAGACATCATTGGATCATTAGACATCATTGGATCATTAGACATCACTGAACCATCTGGCATTACGTGACTGGATGCACTATGCATGCCACTACCCATCATTTTACTCATCATCGCAGCATTTATTGTTAATTTTAAGGTATAATCCGGCTCTTGAGCAAGATATTTTTTATGTTCCTCAATGGAGATGATTTTTTCAATGTGTTTTAGCTTTATAAACTGGGTGCTGTAATCTTGTGATGTTGGTTCTTCTGAAACTACTATCTTTCCCAGCTGATAGGAGTTAGTAGGATTTATGTGGGTAATGCTGTAATTTCCTGGATTTTTAAAATATGCTTCAATAATGTAGCGTTCTCCGGGTGATATTGTTACTGCATCAGCATAGATCTCATTCTCATAGAGACCAAGATCACTCCCTATAATTTTGAATTTTACTCCGGGAATTGAAATATTGAAGGGCCTAGTGTTCGCGGCATTGGTGATGTAAAAACGTACAACATCGCGTGTTGCCAAAGTAAGTTTGTAGTTGGTTTTACCATTTAACAGCATCACATTACCAAATCTACCCATCAGGACAAAGTTTGCGTCTTGTTCATATGGGACAATCCCGGTTTTATCAATTAATAGATCATCTATTATGAGGATCTCTTCTTGGTTTACAGGGTTATATTGTGAACTATTAGTTGGTACTACTAAAATGTTGCCGGCAAGCCCTAAATCTTGTTGCATATCTTCACGTATGTGGGGATGGTACCAGTAGATACCGGCGTCGGGAAACACAAGGGTATAGGTGAATTTTTCTCCTGGTTTAACTGAATTTTGAGAAATGCCAGGAACGCCATCATTTTTTATATCATGCCGTAAACCATGCCAGTGAATGGTTGTCTCCTGATTAATATCATTGATGAAGAATAGGGTAATTGTAGAACTTTGGTTCACTTTAAGAGTTGGTCCAGGGATCATTTGGTTATAGGCAAACATTTCATATTCTTTCCCATTTATGGTGTTAAGTACGCGTGATGCAGTTATAGTATAGTTATCACCATTATTAAGTGTGATTATGGTGGATGGTTGAGTGAGGGAGAGGATATTTTTATTGGAACTGTTCATTTTTGAGGTACAACCCGCTACTACAAGACTAAATATTATGAAGAGAAAAATAAAATATAATTTGTTCATGGGGTTATCCTCTTAGATGTTGTTTCATATCTATAAACTCTTTTTTGCTGACTTCTCCTTTTGCATACCTCACTTTTAAGATATCAATTGGATCTTTTTTTTCGACTTCTCCTGCTGGATTTTTGCTTTGGTTTATCAACCATACTATCAACCAAATTACGACTCCCCAAAATAAAATCATAAAAGTCCAACCAGCGTAACCCAAGTTATAATTTGATCCCATCATAGTTGCGTACCTCCACGAGTTGTTTAATAATGAGATAGTATTTAAACAATAGAGAGGTATCCACCAGAAAATTTAAAAAGGGAAAATAGGACAACGCATTTTTTAACTAGGTTATTTTTCATAGAGAGGAGTGGTTGTCAAAAAAACCGCCCACCACAAGAAATATAGAAACTGCTGTATTTGAGAAAATCGGAGATTTTCTGACCAGAAAAAAAGGTAGTTTCTTGTTTTCTCGTTTCTGTGCATGAAGAAAGAATATACTTTCTTGCACTGGTGAAATAAAACAAAAATCCTAAAATCACCTACCCACCGTTCGCTTCCTCACTTCGCA
>CAYJTE010000041.1:4000-7968 GCA_964372965.1 uncultured Methanosarcinales archaeon | reverse complement strand
GGGCATTCCAATCCCAAAATATACTTTGATTTTGTTAATACGCGATTCATGTATAATTTAGAAACGTTAGATTATTTATAAATAGTAAGATTTATCCATCACCCGCATTCGACTTAAGAATCATCACCCTTTATTGCGACAGAGCTCAACTAATGGAAACCTATAAATATAATAAACCCTCATCATAACGTGAGAAGATAATGATAAATATAGGCCAATTAAAACGTTTTGGATGGTCTGTAGCTGGTGCAACAGGTATAATAATATTCTGGCGTGGGCTATGGGAAGGTTCATCATATATACCTTATTTGGAAAACTTATGGGTAACTCTAGTTGTAGGACTAACCATGATGGCATTTTCCGCATTCAAATTCCAGGATTTTCCACTCGAAGCATCAGAACGAATAATCAAAAATATTCAAAAACACCCCCAAAAGCATGAATTTCATCTCAAATACAAAGATAACATACTCAGTAAAGAGATAGCCATAGTAGCGCATGAAATAAAAAAAGTCAAAAACAATTTCATAATGTTCCAAGGCAAAGACGGCGGGTTTGATTATTTTATCCCAACTGAAAGAATAAACGAAATAACATTTCAAGGCAAAACACATTGGAAACGAGAGAAAACTGAGGACAGCAAACAATGATAATGCGCGAACAGGATAAACACTTCCTATGGTCCCTCTTTGGTGCAACCGGCCTAATCTTATTTTGGCGTGCTGCGTGGGAATTACCAGCTGAACTTCCCTTTAATGATTTACCCTGGATAAGTTTATTTGTAGGTCTAACTCTCCTCACTTTATCAGGGTTAGTATTTAGAGAATTTGATCCCCTGGGGGGTCTTGAAAAAGCACTCACTAAAACATTTCGTCAAATAAAAAACTCACATGAAAAAGAAAACTATCAACTTACCTACCACCACCCTAGTTTAGATAAAGATATACAAATTAGCGGAAGTAATCTGCACGGAATTGAAAAAAATTATTTAATATTCATTGAACCTAAAAAAGGAGAATTCTTTATTCCGCTAGATCACATAAGCGAAATAAAATACAAAGGCGAGATGTATTGGAAATTTTAAAATGATAAAACGCCGCCTCTCCAAAAAAGCCATCACTATCATTATGGGATCAGTATTACTTATCTCCTTTGCCGTAGCTGCGGGCTCCGTATTCATGCAGCTTGGAAGTGCCCAAGTTGAAGAGGAAGCAGAATGCGCAGTGGATATCAACCTAAAGTTAGCAGTTCTTGGAGGAAAAGATCAGTTATGCTATTCTGCACCTGAAAAAAAGATACAATTCACCGTTGAAAACGGAAAAAATATGAAAGTGGAAGGACTACTCATTAACACTCTTGGAACAAAAAAAGCTCTCACCAGCGAATTAAACGATGCCAAAATAACAAAAGCGGGAATGTATATTGGATCAATTCCTTATGACCAAACAATAGCTGGACCCCTTCAACAAATAAAAATTATTCCTAAAATCAATTTGTATGATGAAGAACAAATCTGCACTGAAAAAGCCTTAGTAATCGAAAAAGTAGCCGCGTGTTAACCCACCATCAAGAAAGTAAAAAAAAGCAGTTAATAAAAAAGAAATCTACTCAAAATGCAAAAACTCCTTACGGGAGTATGCACCTGCATTCAAAATCCGAATGTTTGGTCTAAGTACAACTCTACCCACTATTTTAGACTCAATCGAATGACTTCGCGCAACATCGAGTACTGAATCCGGTTCAGGAGTGATAATAATCATTCCTTGCCCCATGTTCCATGTTTTATATGCTTCAAAATCATCGACATTCCCCAAAGTTTGGCAATATAACATCAACTCAGATGGCAAATAAGGATCAGAAATAGTAGCCCCAAGACCAGAATACTTCAGAACTCTTCCCAGTTTTCCCGGAATCCCTCCACCCGTAATGTGAACAACACCATGAACAATAGCTTTGGGCACAGCACAAAACCCACCAAACATATCAACCACACAACCAGCATAAATAGTAGAAGGCTCCAGCGCCTTTTGAGCAATATTATCACCATTAAAAGACTCCGTATGCCAATCTTGTCCATACTCTAATCTCAAAATCTTTCGCACAAGTGACAAACCATTAGACCGAAAACCCTTCTCTCGAAGACCAACAAGATAATCACCCGCACAAATTTCTTTTCCAGTAAATAATCTATCACGATTCGCAAACCATACGCATGCCGCTCCCCAATTATAATTAAATGGACCAAAGCCACCAATACGACCTCCTAGTTCTGCAACTTCACCATTTACAATAGCAACATTGGCTCGTTTTGCCGCCCCGATATATCCTTCAGCAAGTTGTCTCACATGTTCAATATGAGATACCTCGCCTTGCCCCAAAGAATTAACATCTAAAATTGAACCAATTAACACCGGCTCTGCACCACGAACAACCGCATCATCACACACCATCGCAAATAAATCATACGCAATCGTTCTATGATCACTCACTCTCTCAGCAAGCTCCATTTTCGTGCCCACACCATCAAAACCAATATTCATCAGAGTTCCCGTAGGCAGATGAGAAACATCAATTGCCCGAACACCACTAAAATCATCAAATGGAACAATTAATTCCCCTAACATTCCACTCCGATTATTCCACGTTTGCTTTGCAGCATTATACAAAATTTTAGAAACGTCATCCCCAAGTTCAATATTAACACCAGAATCAGCATAATTGGTTTTTGCCATAGTAATTTCCTCTCCTACGCTCTCTCCTACGCTCTCTCCTACATTCTCTCCTGAACTCTCTCCAGCACTTTGAAATCAAACAGTACTAACTTTATTAATTTTTATCAAGTAAAATAAGCAGGAATCCCCTGGATTCGCACGGAAAAGCAACGACTTTTCCGGCGCACCGATAAGATCGTTATTCTTATCGAGTGCATCCTGGGAAGGCAAGAAATGAGATGTTCTTCTCATTTCTTGTGAATGCGAGTTCAAAATAGGGATTCCTATCTTATTTTATTTTAGAAAATCCGTCTTGGAAAAGAGCCTATCCCATCCCCCCGTGGTGGGGATAGGCTCTTTTCAGGATTTTCTTTAAGTTCAGACAATATAATCTTCTGTAACGCTCTAACATCCTTAATGCCTTTTAGAAACACCCCTGCCGGATACACACACGCAACTCCACCTTCAAAATTACACCACCCAAGACACCCCGTTTTTGTAACTACCACCCGACCAGAAAGCCCAGATGAACGCACCCACTCTTTCAAAAACTTCACATCATGGTCCGTAATACACCTACTACAATGTGGTTTGGTATTTCCCACTATTTCAGATCGATCATTAGTACAAACAAACACATGGATATCACAAGTATCAGGGATTCTTTCCATAAAATCTAAAAGAGATAAGTATTATAAAAAGGAATGCCCCATAACACTTAAAAACCTAAAAATAAGCAACAACCGCATGCCTCTCTCAAATTTCTGGGAAAAAGTAGAACATTACAACTCAAAATTAATTCCACTTTGCATCATTTTATTACTCATCATCATCATAATGGAACTCTTTATCCACCCCAATGACCCTAAAATTAAACTAGGTTTAAAAATTGCCGACATTTTCATCATAACTGTATTTGTAATAGATCTGACTTTTTTGTTTAAAAAATCACAAGAACAGGGACACAGCATCAAACATTTCATTCGAAAATACTGGCTTGACATCCTCGCAGTATTCCCCTTTGGACTTATCGCCGAAGGTATAGGAAAAACAGCAATCACCATAACCGCCGCAGAACGGATAACCCTGGGTCAAGGAGTAGTACACGAATCGCTCGAACTCAGCAAAGTAGGAAGTGAAACCGAAAAAATAAGCAAAATAACACGTGAAGTAAAAATAGGATCCCGCATCATAAGACTAATCTCAAAAGAACCGATATTAGAAAGATTTAGACGAAAAATAATAAAATACATCTAA
>CAYJTE010000041.1:1387-3900 GCA_964372965.1 uncultured Methanosarcinales archaeon | reverse complement strand
CTCAAAAGAACCGATATTAGAAAGATTTAGACGAAAAATAATAAAATACATCTAAACCATCCACCATATTCCATCTAAACCACAAGAAATAATTAATCAATAACAACTGATCCTACCTTCAACACCCGAGAAGTAACATACGAATTTCCAAGCAAAGAACCAATAACTATACTTAAATCCCTTACTGTATGCATAACCTTCGCACAGAGAACACCATCCTTCACATATACCCCAGTATGCTGATCTTTAAAATTCTGCACAAACTTCACTTTATCAACAGGTGGACCAGTTTGAATATAAAACTCAGGCAACTTTTGACGTTCAAGAGCAAACCACATAACCCATCCTAACTTTGAATGAGAATCAAACGAACAACCCTTATCCACAACACCAAAGTGAGCAAGACCGTAAGCAACATAATCCTGCGCCTTCAAAACTTTCATACCTACCACATCCTCTTTTCCCGGAAGTGGAACTACTTCAATTAACAGCAGAACCTCTTTTTTATGAGTAGAACGAAGCATTCCAAGATCAAAAGGCACATACTCAAAAAACGCCGCCGACGGCTTTTTAAGAAATTTCTTCGCCGCTGATATAAACGCTAAAAACCGCTCATCACACAGTGCCGCTGCCGCGTTACGTGATTTATCAACCGGATCAACTACAATAAGAGGTGATTGCAACTTTGATTTATTAAGCTCAAAAAAAACTGTCTTCTTAAGATAATATCCTTCAACATCCACAATAACCGGCATTTTCCACTTTGCCGCCGCAGAAAGAAGTTTCTGAAAACTACCATAATACACAACCAAAATTTCCAAAATATAACCCGAAAATGCCCGAATATGAGACTCCGCGCCATACACCCCTTGTGCTTTACAAAATTGTTTTGCAAGACGAATATCATCCTTCAACCTTGAAGCATGAGAATTGACCCAAACACTATGTAACGGAGAAATATCAGTAATATTAAAAGCATCAGCCGCCCTTGATATCCCAATAATCGGGACCACTTCAAAACGAATGCCTTCGTAAAATAGCGAGAAATAATCTCGACTCCCATGAATTCGTTCAACCTTCATACCTTTAAAAGCACTGGCCAACCATCCTTCAAGTATATTTGATAAATCCGATAACTTCTCAGCATACTTCGCGCGGTCAAAAACAACAAAAATATCCACATCATGAATATTCGCAAGCCATGTATCTTTAGCCCCAGAACCGCCTAAAATAACACCGGCATGAACAGCTTGCTTATGGAGTTGCGATATAAACTGCGAACTTACGGAATCAAAAATCTTCCGTTGAGATGGAGAAGGACAAATAGTAGAGAGAACTTTTTCAAAAACAGGAGTAAAATCAGAGGCCATAACCGAAAAACAACCATTATGCTATATTAATCTTGCGAGAAAAAGATTGAGGCCATAAAAACGCATAAGATCACCACCTAATATCCCCTCTGCCATTACTAAAAAGACACAACAAAACTATGGATCACACTAAATAGTACGCTAAGTATCAGATTAAATAGTACGCTAAGTATCAGATTAAATAGTACGCTAAGTATCACACTAAATAGTACGCTAAGTATCACATAAAGTATTACATTAAGTATTACCCGAGTCTTTCCTTAAAAACACACCTGCAAGTTCCCAACACTAAATTTGTACAAAATTCTAAACCCTCAAAAAAGTGCTTAAAATTAGTCTTAATAACTCTTTATCTAACCTAAAATCTATGCCACAACTCTCATAAAACCCATATATCTGTTCAAGCCACGATATCTATTTAAATCGGAACTAACACAAAAACGGCATGGCGGTATTAAGAGCACAAGTCAGTTGTTTTAAATGCAAGAGAAATGTGGACCGTTCACAAACACTGTTTATAGGTTCAAATGGTATTGAAAAACAATATGAATGCTTTAACTGCTATAAAAACAAAAATAACCCTAGACAAGTAGACCATACCGGTGAAAAAATAGATTTATACTGCGAAAGATGCAATTACAAATTTAAATCGCGAACCAACATCTGCCCATATTGTTCTAAAACTGATAAAGTCAGCTCAGGAAACATTTCCATTAAAGATCTGCTGTAATATTATAAAGCCACAAACAAATTTAATATCATAAAAAATAATGCGTACACTTTTCTACCCATACCTTTTTGAATAATACTCCCTACCATCAGATGTGACTACATATTAATCAAAATTTTACCTGGGAATAGCTTTATCAATAGCGAGTCTTCTCATCGGAAAAATAACCACCTTTCTCATTTTCACACATTGGTCAAACAAAACTATTAGATACATATCCATTATTATATACATTCTCAGTTGGCCAATTTTAATCCTTGGAACATATTGGGCTGGAAGTGAATACATCAAAAAAATAAAACAATACTCTTCACCGCAATTCTATGGACAACACCTCAGAACCGGAGCCACCCAAGCATTTGAAAGCGGACGTAAATTTAAATCAAAAATACACCAAGTAAAAACAAGCGTAA
>CAYJTE010000041.1:0-1377 GCA_964372965.1 uncultured Methanosarcinales archaeon | reverse complement strand
GACCAAAATATATAATCCTAAAAGAGAAAAACCAAAGTAACCAATAAAGAAAAAACTGATCATAAAAAATGTCAAAACTTAACAATCATTTTGAACAAACCTACTCATCTTTTCCAAACGAAGGATACGCCTGAGAAGGATAAAACGCCTTCGTCTCAACATATGGATTATATCGTTTCAACTTCAACCACTGTTTAATAAAATGTTGAAGCTCATAAACTTCATGATACAGCTGTTTTGTTCGAGCATCAATAGTTGATTTGTAAATCTTTTTAGTAAAAACACTGGAAAAATGCTTTAATATATCGTTTTTAGCAAATTCCGATACGAATTTTTGACATAAATTACCTACAATCGATATCTCAACTTCACCTTTCATAGTCTTGATCTTTCGACCATCCTTCACAATTTCAATTGGCGCAAGACCCAAACAATGGATATCAATATCTAAATAAAATTTGAAGTATTTTCCGTCTTCAGCATCACGCGTAAGTCTCCACCGTGCCCAAATCTCTTTCGCACCACTTTGATTTACCTTCTCGCCATAATATGTCTCAAAAAACTCCATCCCCGACTCCTCATCAGACCAGTCGTGCTGCATAACCCAATAATAGAGTGCCGTATAAAACTCCCCAAAATCAAGAACATCCTTGTATTTGAGCTTGATTCTAGCAACCTCAATACCCGCATCACCTAAATCATACCTTGGCATAAAATAACAAAGAAAGGATGATATATAAAGATTGTGAGAAACAATAGAAAATTTTCCTAAAAAATATGAATTATGCAAAGAGTCCTCAATAATCAAAAATAACTCCCTTTAATCAACAAAAAGCCGAAGATAACTTATAAAAACCCCGCCATCATACAAAATACTATGTTAATCGAAATCGATCTCACCCAATCCCTTGACGAAAACGCCGGACGATACTTCGAACTTGCAAAAAAACAAAAAAGGAAAATAGTTGGTGCCCAAACAGCCATAAAAGATGCAAAAAAGAAACTCAAAGAACTTCTAACCAAAGAAGAAAAATTCCAACAAGATGAGTTCATAAAAGCATCCAAAATAACAAGACCTAAAGAATGGTTTGAAAAATTCCACTGGTTTGAATCATCCGAAGGTCTACTCTGTATCGGTGGCAGAGACGCCACATCAAACGAAATACTCATAAAAAAGCATCTGGAACCAAATGACCTCGTATTCCACACCGACGCGCCAGGTTCACCATTTTTCGTGATAAAAAATGGAATAAACGCAACGAATACAACTATTCAAGAAACAGCCCAGGCCGTAGCAGTCTATTCCAAGGCCTGGAAACAAGGGCACTCCTCAACCGATGTTTTCTACGTAAAACCAGACCAAGTCACCAAAGAAGC
>CAYJTE010000040.1:0-8042 GCA_964372965.1 uncultured Methanosarcinales archaeon | reverse complement strand
AATAAGATGGAACAAAAATATTGCTGGTATACTTCAACCTATTGATTTTTATCAAAAACATTATGCTGGACTTACAAGAGGGGAATTATCAAAGAAAGATCAAAGTTTGTATCAACGATTGCGAAAAGATGATTTATTGGAGAATGTTCCTCAAAAACGTAAGATGGATTTATGAATTTAGAATCTCAAAATTGTCCCTTTCTTGTTCTTATCTTCTTTCTTGTTTTTAAAATTTTGAATTGGTTGAATATTTTTTGAGTACTTATTATGTATTCCAAAACACAAAAATACATAAAGGTCAGCTGGTAGTAATTCATTTATAGTATGTTTATGGTATTCATAACATAACGAGACAATAATAAGATAATAACATTGCGTTATCATGGTATTATCATAATATGATAATGTAATATAATAGGATAATGAGATATAATAGGATAATGAGATATAATAGGATAATGAGATATAATAGGATAATGGGATATAATAAGATAGGATAATGGGATATAATAGGATTAATGTAATATAATAGGAGGGCGGGATAATGATTACAACTATTAATCCGGCAACGGAACAAATTCTTTCTCGATACTCTTTTCATAGTCCAGAACAGGTGTTGAATTATGTGCAAAAATCTCATATGGCGTTTGAGAGTTGGAAAGATTTATCTATCATTGAACGTGGGGAGTTTTTTGTTCGACTTGCAGCGGTGCTTCGAGAGCATAAACAAAAATATGCAACCCTGATTACTAATGAAATGGGAAAACCCATAAAAGAGTCCCTTTCCGAAATTGAGAAATGTGCTATCCTCTGTGAGTCACTTGTTACGAAAGCTCCATTGTGGCTCTCAGATCAGCTGGTTAGTGCTGATGGATTTGAGCATCGTATTACATTTGCACCACTTGGTCCGATATATATTATCATGCCCTGGAATTTTCCA
Organism: uncultured Methanosarcinales archaeon; assembly: GCA_964372965.1. Classification (GTDB taxonomy): domain Archaea; phylum Nanobdellota; class Nanobdellia; order Woesearchaeales; family GW2011-AR9; genus CAMAVK01. The sequence continues at coordinate 7,102 of CAYJTE010000040.1, read as the reverse complement.
TTTTGGCAACCAATGAAAGTTGCTCTGCCTCATTTGATTGCTGGAAATACAATCCTTCTTAAACATGCGCGAAATGTGACTGGTTCAGCACTGGCGATACAAGATGCGTTTGTGAAAGCAGGGTTTCCTTTGGGTGTGTTTACCACGCTGGTTATTGATCATGAGACGAGTAATAAAATTATTGAATCGGATATTATTCAAGGTGTTTCGTTTACAGGGTCCGTTGAAGCAGGTTCGAAAATTGCTGCTCATGCGGGTCGATTTATTAAAAAGTTGGTACTGGAGCTGGGGGGGTCTGATCCTCATATCGTTCTGGCGGATGCTGATATTGATAGAGCAGTCCAAGGTGCAGTTGTGGGGAGAACTCTAAATGCAGGACAAGTGTGTATCGGATCGAAACGGATTATTGTGGAATCGAAAATTGCAGCTGAGTTTCAGGAAAAATTTACGCTGGCGATATCGAAACTGAAGGTGGGAGATCCGCTGGACCCTACAACTGATATTGGACCACTTGTTGATCAAAGGGCGGTTGAGGATATGCAAGCGTTTGTGACGGATGCTCTGCTTAAGGGTGGTGTAGCAACAACGGGAGGACGGCGTAGAGCTGGACCAGGATTTTTCTTTGAACCTACTGTACTTGCTGATACCACTTTAGAGATGAATGCCGTATATCAAGAAGTATTTGGTCCGATTGCCCCAATTATTGTGGTTGGATCTGCTGAAGAGGCAATACGTGTGGCTAATGATTCAGAGTTTGGTCTTAGTGCATCAATATGGTCTTTGGATGTTGCGCGGGCACAGAGATTAGCACGTCAGATTAATGCTGGTGCGGTGTTTATCAACTCGATTTCAAAAAGTAATGTGTTGCTTCCAATTGGTGGGATTAAAAAGAGCGGTTATGGTCGAGAACTCTCAGAATATGGGATTAAAGAATTTGTGAATATAAAAGCAATTAATACTTATTGATGCTAAAAATATAGATTATAGCCACAAGTAGATAATAAAACACATTAATAGTGGGGATGTGTTGAGGTAAATGAATGAGGGTTTATTATGAAAGCGTCGGATTTGTTTGTGAAATGTCTGGAAACTGAAGGTGTGGAATACATCTTTGGGGTTCCGGGTGAAGAGAACCTTGATTTTCTAGAGTCGCTGCGTACATCAAAGATAAAACTGGTTGTGAACCGACATGAACAATGTTCAGCTTTTATGGCGGCAACATACGGCAGATTAACAGGTAAGCCGGGTGTTTGTCTCTCTACACTTGGTCCTGGAGCTACAAATTTAATTACGGGAATTGCGCATGCGCAACTCGGGGGAATGCCGCTAATTGCAATTACGGGCCAAAAGGCAGTACGCGAGAGCGTTCAAGCTAATTTTCAAGTATTAGATGTTGTGGGAATGATGAGACCTATTACGAAACGTGCAGTGCAAATTGTAGGGCCGAGGCAGATACCGAAAGAAATTCGTCAGGCGTTTAAAACAGCGACTACGGAACGTCAGGGGGCGTGTCATATTGAACTTCCAGAGGATATTGCACATGAAGGAGTAGAGGATATATTTCAGCCGCATGTTCCGGGTTATACACGTAGACCATCGGCGGATATTAAATCTATTCGAGAAGTAGTGAGAATGATTAGAAGTGCAAAGATGCCGATTATTATTGTTTCAAGTCGAGGTCAACGTAAATTGGTTTCAGATGAAATAAAAAAGTTTTGCGATCAAACAAACATTTATGTTATTCATACTCAGCTGGGAAAAGGTATTTTAGGTGATGACCACAAAAACTCGCTGTTTGCATTTGGTATTCATAAAAAGGATTATGTACATTGCGCAATTGAAAGATCAGATTTGATTATTACGATTGGCTATTCTACAGTTGAACACCCCCCAAGTGTGTGGAATAAAGAACTTAATAAAAAAATAGTTCACATGGATTATCAAGGTGCTGATACGGATATTTACTATAATCCCATTTGTGAAGTGGTAGGTGATATTAATTCATCTCTTCGTGCGATTGCAACTGAACTTGGTTCTCAAGATGATGGGGAGTATAGACACGAGGGATTATATGAAGCACGACTTCGAGTTGAGTTGCAGGAGAAGTTGTTTAGCGCTGGTTCTGAAGATTCTTCTTTTCCGATGCGCCCTCGACGTATTGTTTCTGATATTCGCAAGGCACTCGGTAAGGAGGATTTTTTGTGTTTAGATAACGGTATTTACAAATTATGGTTTTCGCGGCATTACCCTACTTATCATTATGGGACGTATTTGCTGGACAATACCCTTGCCACGATGGGTGCGGGTCTGCCATCGGCTATGGCTACAAAACTGGTTCATCCTGATAGAAAGGTGATAGCTGTATGCGGGGATGGTGGATTTATGATGAATTCACAAGAGCTGGAGACGGCGGTTCGGTTGAAGCTTAATATTGTGATAATTATCTTGAATGATAATGCGTATGGGTTCATTAAGTGGAAACAGCAGGCGTACAAATTTCCATCGTTTGCGCTTGATTATACGAATCCGGACTTTGTCAAATATGCTGAAGCGTATGGAGCTCATGGGTTTCGAGTTTCTTCTGCATTCGAGTTACTTCCTGCTATTGAAAAAGCATTTGGATTGCAGGGACCAGTATTAATTGAGTGTCCGATTGATTACAGTGAAAATAAATTAGTGTGGAATGACGAACTGGATTCAATTGTATGTCCTCGTTGATTGGGTGGAGTATATTTTAGGAGGTTTACAGATAGGTTTGGTGTTTAATGGATGGTTAATTTTGATAAGAAGGGACTTTAATCTTTAATACTCAAATAGATTTTTTTGAGAACTGCGGCTGAGTAGAAGGCTTTCTTTTAGGATTGTTGAGATGTTGAGTTTGAATTTTTCGTTTGCGAACTCTGTGCACCAATGTAGCATTTCGTTTCTTGTGGTGAAAATAAGAGGTCGTTGTTGTAAACTTTTTCTGCTTGCTTCACGACATACCCAAACTCCCAAGGGGAGAGTGTACTCAGAGGTTATGAATCTTAGGGCAAGTGCGGAACATTGGGTTCGTGTACCACATAATTTCTCGAGAATGGGGAGCCGACAGGCATAATAGCCTCCAGCGGTGTTATCAGCGTATGACTTTCTTCCGGTGTAATCTTCGTAATCAGTTGAATATTTGAGTGTTAATTGAGTTGAAATGTGAGGTGACACAATAGGATTTTTGGTTATCTCTCCCACATACATTTCGAATAGCTCATAGGAGAAGCGTTCAGGGAAAAAAAGGATAAGATAATAATTTCCCCAACCACCTCCGAAGTGTACTGTGTACTCACCTATTGGATGTGTTTTGACTGAGGTTAAGAGTTCTTTTGAAATAGTGTCATCGGTTGCGGTTATGGACCAACGAGTAGGAACTAGTTTCCGATTACTCTTTTGTCCCATGGCTCCAACTGAGAGGGCTTTAGAAATGCTGGTTTCTTCAAGTCCTTTTTTGTAGAGTGTGGAGATGCCATCAGATGCTTTTAGGTCAGTATCGGAAAATACTTTTTCGAGTGCAGGGTTTACTTTTACGTTTGAGGTTATTTTCGATTGGATGATCTTGGCTTGAGGACCAAAAGGGGTGATCTCTCGCTCGAAATTTAATTGAAGAGAAGGTTTTCTATCTAATGTTATTTCAACTTCGGCTGCGCTTTTGGCAATGCCTACTTCTTGCACCATCTCAATATATCTTCCTGATAAATCTTTCACATTACCTTGTGATTTACTGTTTACAAGGCCGAATCTGAGTGAGGCAACGGAGCCTACTGAAAAATTTCCTTTACTCCATAGTTTTGGAGAATCATAATATGAGGTGTCACCAGAATATTGTGGTGAGAGAATTCCTACTGATATATTAGGGTAGCCAACTCTTCCAATGAATGGAGCGGGGGCGGAGCCGGAAAATGAAGATTTGAATTCTCTATTTATTTTTAGATGCTGAATCTGCTCCATTTCCTTATATTTGACGCGCTCTATTTTCATTTTTGGGTGGGGTATGAGAAGTTATATGAAGATATCTCTTGTGTATTTAAAATCAAAGAAACAGAATTCATTATGATTGATGGAGAATGTGCCTGAATAGAATTTTTAGGTTGCTACGAAGAGGGTCAACACTTGGTTAAGGCTTATGAAGCATAAGACTTGGTCGCTCTGCAGCTCCATATAGAATAAATTAATATTTTTTACCTGGAAGGTTGAGATTTTGTAGAATTTGGATAAATGCTGTTTTTCGTGTAAACGCGTCTGACTCGAGACCGACACCTTTTCCTAGTGGTGTTTTACCAACTCATTCTTCACTGTTTGTAGTGAACTAATATGTAAAGTTTGCGAAATGTAAAGCGGAATTTGGGCAGAATTGTTTTATTTTTTTGATCGAATCCAACCTTGAAGACTGCTATAAACGTCATGGGCTTCTGTTTATATTTAGAACTGGTGTGGTCGGGTTTATTCATGAACAACTTTGAATATAACTTTCGGGACAAAAATAGGCAGAGTGAAGCGTTGATTTGAGTGTTTAAAGCTTTGTAGGTTAAGAATTATGGAGAGGTGGTGGGAGAGTGAGAAATATCTTATTCTTTCTTAATCAACGTAACGTTTAGGGTAAACTTTAATTCGTCTTTATAGATTTCAAACAATGAATAGGGGATATTGCGATACTCAATCTTTTCTTTTTTACAGATGGTAGGAATCTTAGCAATAATTTTACCATCATTTCGTCTTGATTCTTTGGTTATAAGAATGGGTTTTATTTTTTCTTCTTTAAGCTTTTTACAGTATGCAATGAGATATAAGTCAGCATGCTTTTGGTTAGATAATTTAAACTGTTAATCACCAACATTTACAGACATTTCATTTATCTTCAAACTCAATCATATAATACTTCCACTCTTCCATCTATTAAATCATGTATCTCTCTGCATTTGGGACATCTAATTGGTGCGTCAGGTATAAACCTACCCCCACCCCCACAATATTTGCACTCTTTCAAGGGAGTAATTTTTATTTCTGGGTTATTATTGGTTTTTACTTCCTTTTCTTTGCCACAATCATTGCAATGCAACATATCAAAATTGAATCCTCCTCCCTCACGCCAAGAGAAGTTCAAACTACATTTTTTACATTTAAACTTTAGTAATTCACCCATTTTCATTTCCTCAATTATTTTACATCGTACTTAAAATTCGTACGAAGGTTGTTCGCAATATCCCATAATCGAGATTCTGTTTCACCGTTAGTTGCCATCTTTTAATCTCCCCACTCGTACCACAAACCCTCTTTCGCTCTTAATCTTTTCTAATATCTCAATGGGAACATTCCTACTTTTTATTTTAGCTACTAATTTAGAATAATTTAGAGAAGACACATCTTCATAGACACCTTTGTCTTTTAAAAGTGAAATAAACCAGTCCTCTTTCGGATACTCAATCTTCTCAAACGGTTTCACAGATACTTTATGTGAAGTTCCAAACACCGCTTCAAGATCTTTCTGTAATGAAAATGCAATCAATTTTTCACGTAATTCTTCTTTACGTTGAGAAATCTCCTTCTCCTGCATATCCAAAGCAGAATATTCATCTACCATGACAACACCATCATCTAAAGTGAACTCTTCTTCAGTTTTTGCTTCCACTTCAAACTTATGTTTCCACGCTGGACAAATTGATTGAAATTTACACCAATCACACAGCGAGGTAACATTCGTTGGCCACTCAACACATTTTTCAATCTCTGTAATCAGACTTTCAACTTGTGCTTTGAGAGAAGCTAACTGCTCTTCAGAACGCTCAGACACCATCTCTTTATCATGTGCAAGAAAGAACCACACCAACTTTACTTGCTTGCAATCATTAAATCGTTTCTTAACCCACATAGAATACATTGCCAATTGACGATCGCAATCAAGTTCACCTTGTGCTTTCAATGCTTTATTGGTTTTGTAATCCATCACGTAATATGTGCCTTCTTTATCGCATGCTAAACGATCAATGCGAATATGAAACTGATTGCCATTGCCTAACTCCATACGATCCTGTGTTTCTAATCCCAGCGTTCGCAGATGATTGAACGGCTTGTAATGATCGTAATAGTCAGAAATAAAGCGTCGGCCTCGTGCTTTGTGATTTTCAACAGTGTAGTCATCGTTAATGAGAACTTTATCACTCCAGTCTTCTTCCCAGCGCATTTCAAAGAATAAGATTAACTCGTCTTTTGAGTTCATTTTTTCATATTGTAAATCTTTGTAGAGCTTCTCTAATGTCTCATGAACTCTGGAACCGACAAAAGTTTCTATTGTATCTGGAATGGGAACTTCAATGTTGTCAATATATTGAAATTTGTATTTGAGCCTACATTGTTCAAATGTAGAAAGACGCGAATGTGAATAGGTAGGCATATGATTAAAAGACACTCTTTTTATATAAGTTTTAGGGCTTTTGCACCAGAATTACCCTTCCTAATCTTCTCAAATCCTTTCTGCTTCTTTCGAAAACTACCTGAACTTAATCCAGATTCTAATTGTTCCAGGTCATCAGAATAAGCGGTTATAAAGGTAGGGAATACCTTGATACACCCCATATCCAGGGCCTCCGAAAAACAAGGGAAACTTGAATTAGAAGGCACATGCGCGAACGCCGCTTTGAACCCGTATTCCAGACCCCTGCGAAATCCGCCGCATTGATATAGACGTTCAATGTGTCACCCCTTCCTTTATAAATGAAATCGCAGGGACTTGAATTGGAAGAAATATGCGGTAGCGGCTGTCGATGCTCTCAGTATCGACGACCATTTCTGATGCTTCTTAGACGACAAAAAGTAGGAGAAATATTTAAGCTCTTCTGTCTTGGGCAATCCTCCTTAAGGATTTTGGACTATATAATTGGTACAAACAAGAAAATGCTATAAATCTATTAACATTTTAGGTATCTATGATTGCAAGACTTAAGAAACTATTCAACCGAAGAAGAATCATGAAGAATGCTGTAGAGTCAAACCTTCTTTTCATTGCTGCATTGTTAGGTGGCGTATTATCTTTAATAATCTCCCCGATTAATCTTTCAACTTATGACTTGATCTTAAT
>CAYJTE010000039.1:2500-8051 GCA_964372965.1 uncultured Methanosarcinales archaeon | reverse complement strand
GCGAATTAGTAAATTATGAACCCCGTATCAAATTTATAAATAAATCTGTATAATTGTATGTTATGGATGAGTTTGAAGCAATGTTGGACAAAGCTCATGAAGAGCTGCCTGAACAAGGCGTGGGTACTGACAGGTTCAATTTAGAGAAAGTGAAGGGGCATCTTGAAGGAAATAAGACAGTTATTAGTAATATTAAGAAAATTGCTAAAGATATTGGACGTTCTGAAGATCATTTGTTAAAATATTTATTGAGGGAACTGGCATCTCCTGGAAAAATTGTGGGAGAACTGGTTATATTTGGTACGAAAATTCCTGCAACTTCTATTAATAAAAAGATTAAGAAGTATGTTTCAGAATTTGTATACTGTTCTGAGTGTGGTAAACCTGATACAACACTTTCGGAAGAAAAAAGTATTATGTATCTTAAATGTAGTGCGTGTGGTGTTAAAAAACCAGTTAAACAGGTGTAGTTTCATTTTTGATAAGATAATGATATTCATTGTTACAACACACTGTGGACCGCATGGGCTGCTTGTTGTTATTTGTGATGCTGATATAGTGGGAAAGGTATTTGTTGAAGGATTACGTGAAATTTCTGTTAAAGGCTCTTTCTTTGCAGGTGAGAGAAAAACGCATGACGAAGTGTTAATGTTGCTGAAGGTGGCACGACATTTGCATTTAACTGGCAGACAAATTATTGAAATGGCACTTAATTTAGATTTAGTTGAGGCTGAAAAAATTTTATGGGTATCAGGTGTTCCACACGCACAAGTGTTTAGTGAAGGGTGAGAGAGGTTAGATTAAATTAGTTGCAAGGCGGTTATAGAGAGCCTCAATATTTATTCCATGTATGTCCCTAATCCGACTTGTTTGTCCTTTTCTTTGCCAAATATATGCTCAGCGTCGGTTTTGAGAATATTTAAAGTCTGTTTTAGGTAGGGAGAGAAATTATATTTTTCTGCGAGTCTTAATGAGGGGCCAAGATATTTCATTACGGAACCCTCTGAGATTGTAAAAATGAGTTTTCCTCCACACTCGGAACAGGCTCCAAGTAGGGGTGGACGTCTATATTTCTCGTTGCATTTGACACAGCGAAATTGTTGCATGGAAAATTTTCTGAGATTACCTTTAATGTCTTTTAGAAAGTGCTTTTGGATTACAAGTTTAGCAACGTCATCCATATCAACAGCTCTAACTTTTCTGGCTATTTCCATTTGGCCTTCTAATTTTTCTTCCATTGAAGGGGCGATTTTATATACTGAACATTGTACTCCTTTGTTGAAATTGTCAACTTGGTGAGTGAATCCCATGTTTTCAAACTGTCCTGGTGTTCCGAGACGGTCTTTGATTTGTTCAACTTTCTTTTGGGATGATCCCCATTTGACTTCTTTAGGGGATTTCATTTCTTCAGCAGCTTCATACAATTCAAGAGGATACTTCCACATGATATCCATGCCTTGAACTTGGTCATCAACTTCGGAGGGGTTTAGAATAGAAGTAAGTACTAATGGTGAATCCATAGTTTTGGCACCGCGCCGTTCGGGGAGGTATTGCCGTGAAAAATTGAGGAGGGCATCCATTAATAACATGACACATGCTTCATCACCGTCGCAGTCACGACGTAAGCCAGCATGATACATGGGATGAGTGATTAATCCTTGGGTGCTTGATACTCCTATTATTCTGCCAATTAGGCCGGCTGAAATGTGGGGGGCCAGTCCGATTATTAAATGACCAATTAAATCTTCGGCTTTTTTGATATTATAAAATGGCGGTTGGTGATAAAATTTTACTAACAACTCATCAACAAATTGAGAAACTCTAATAAGTACTTGTGGACCGGACTCTTCGAGTGAGTTAAAACCGGGTAATATGATATCCTGAGGTTTTATTTCAAGTAATTGATTATCATGAGTGAGGGGTTGTCCATACATATCAATGGTGTAACCAATGGAAATTAATTTTTCAATTGGGGCATGAATCTCTTTTGGTTTGAAGTGGGTGAGGGGTAACTCAGTACAATCATATCTGGTTGTTCCATCTTTGTTTACATAAATATTGTGCTTTGCTCGAAGAATTCCTTTACTAAGATGTTCAACTATGTGATTTTTGTTGGCTGTTCCTCTAATACCTTTGACGAGATCAGGGGATACTCGTTCTCCTATGGTATTTAGGGCGTCTTGATAATAATATTTGATGTCTAACTCTTGTATTTTGAATCTGTTTGCATCACCGTGCCTGCAAGTAGGGGAATCAATATTACCACATATCTTGCAGTGATATTGTATAGTGGTTGGAAATTTACATCTTTCACACAGGGGATAAACTGTATTTTTTTGACAGGTGGGACAGAAAAACAAAGGAAAATTGCTTATAATTTTGCCATGGTGTACTGCAGATTGAAAACTGCGCAAACGGTCGCCTTCGTCTCCTACAGGAAACATTACTTGGGGAGAACCAGTAAGATGACGCATTTTGGCTTTTTCAGGACGGCCCATACGCGCGCCGATGAAGGTTCCAGCACGATCTTTTATAGGGAGGCTACTAATTTTTATGATGTAACCCAAACTATCTTTTTTCGCCCATTCTTGGGGAGTTACAATGGGAGAATTTTCTAATTCGGATTGAGTATGAAAATTGTATGATTCAGATAAGATGTTAATTTCGTTTTCAGCGATAATGAGGTTATTAATACCAACTATAGTGTGGGGGCACCCTAGTTCTTCAAGGGTTTTTTTACCATTTTTATATAATTCATTTTTGTCTGTGTAGGGGAGAATGAGTTTTTTTAATCCATTACTATCGCGTTTTAGTTTGCCTTCTCGGAGATATGACCGGAGATTGTAAATTGAGGTGGTGGAGACAAGTTTCCAAAACAAAGTGAATTTGGGGTGAAGGGGGATATTCACGGTTTTTGTGAGTCTAAGGGCTTGTTCAAGATTAGGAGTGATGTATAATGGATTTGAGATAAACTCGGCAAGTTCTGTTTCAGATATTCCTGTTTTGGTTGCAAGATCTGTTAATTGTGGTGATGATTGTGCGGGACCTGTTGTGGCTTTTTCAAGTTCAAGTGCCCACCACTCTGAACAATACCCACAGGGAACTAATTTTTGTCCGTTCTCAGAAAAGTCGCCGTAGTTAAATAAAATATCACCAAGGAAAATTATTTCTGCAATTTCTTTATTGACTTTTTTGGCCTCCTCTTCAGTGTGAAGTTGTAAGACGGTCCCATCAATGAGTTTTACTATGGGGCCTTCGAGAGTGTCACAAACAGTAACAGTTGCTGCCTTTCCTGGTCGTTCAACTTTTATTTGGGTTCCAATGGCAATATATTTGTCAAGAACGATTAGGGTTGCTGGGTGGAGAGCAGTTGCTGAGAAGCCAGATGTTCTACCACGGCCATATCGTATGCGAAAGCCGCCGGTAGCTAGTGGATGGGTGAGGATGGGGCGACCAGCTACTAAATCCATAATAAAGGTATTATTGGCTTTGGGTTTTGGCTTTTCAATATCTATTGGGGGAGGATGGGTAGAAGAGATAATGTGATCTTTCTTTTCGTTGGTAGGTGAGGTATGTGCAGAGTGGATTTGTTCTTTTAGTTTGACAAAATCTCCTAAAAAATCCCACTCAAGGTCAAATTTTTTACCCCAATCAGAAAGGCGAATCCATAATTTTGGGGCTTTTTGACAAAGGCCTTCAGCAAGAACGAGAGCAACTCCTCCACGAATCATGTTGGTTTCTATCCGGGGTATATCCTTGTAATTTGATACTTCAAACTTTTCAGTGGGGTCACCATCTACTTCAACGGGGAGGTGTGAAACCATAAATTTGAGCTCTTCTTCGGATGGGCGGTACTGAAGGTTTGTTACACGTTCGTGATAGTCTTGTACTTCGATTGCGTACCGGTTTATTTCGCTTTGGTCAGGATCATATCTGGCATATCCCATTTTGACTCGAATATAATCACCCAAAATAACTGATGTAGAAGCGGCAGTTCCGCCTGCACCTCTAATTGGTCCGGCATATTGGAGAGCAAAATATTCTTTGCCATCTTTGCGCTTTTTTATTTTGAGTCCGATGAAACCTTCTAATGGGGCGGATACAATACCTAGTGTGAGGTAGGCAAAGCCAACGCGTATACCTATTTCGATTGCTTCATGTTTATCTTTAAATGTACAGAATTGTTCTTTGGCTACCTCTTCTGCGATTATTAATCCTACGCGCCAATCGAGAAGACCGTATTCTTTTTCAAGTTCTGCTATTCTCGTTGGGATGGTGGTATTTGTTATTTGAGGACTTACAACAGATATTAAACCAACTACACGCTCGGCCATATTTTGTGCAAGGGGAATGGGAACGTCAGGCTCGGGATCAAGTCCCGTGGCGCGAGCAACTCTGGCTGCATCATAGGCCTTTTTGATTTCGTACTGAAGGGTATTAAAATATTTTTGAATTTCAGGAGAACATGCGATTGATGGGCCCATTACATGAACCTCATGACTTTTACTTCTCTGGTTTGAAGATTTACAATAGGAACACGAGCTGGCTCTGGTTCGTGTCCTAATTTTTCTTGAAAGGTGGTTTTTGCTTGCCAGCAACTTCCGGAGATCATAGTTATACCTTTGTAGTTGGCAACACAACAATAATGAATATGACCGGTAATGAAAATATCAGGGACTTTTTTGATTAATAACGGGTCTTCGGCGTGACTAGGGTGGTATGGGGTTGAGGAAAAGGATGGAGCCAAATGCCGACGTTTAAGAAGATATTTCATAATAAGATCCGAACGGTGATACCCACCACCATTTCTAATAGAGTCAACATTTGCTACATAATAATCAAAACTATATCCATGATAGAGAAGAATGTCAAAACCATCAAAATTTTCTTTTTTTCCAATGTTTACCATAGAAGGATTAGTTACTAATGTTACATTTGGGAGGGTGAATAGATCGGAAGCAAATTCAGTATAAAAAATGGGTTGTGGTTCAGCTAAGTGAACCACGTCATGATTTCCCGGACAAATAATTATTTGTTTATCTTGAGGGATTTGAGAGATAAGTCTCACAAACTCAACATATTGTCCTTTAATATCTTTTATCTCAAGCTCTTCTTCTTGGTTAGGATAAATTCCAATACCATCAACTAAGTCGCCAGCGATAATAATATATTTTACTTTTTCGGCGATTTCGCGTTGTTCTTTTGACCCGCCAAGACCATTTACCCAGCGGAGAAATTTAGTAAATTCTTCTTTAAGGAATAATTTTGAACCAACATGGATGTCTGAAAGGAAGATGACGTATTCTTCATCTGGTCCTTTTTTTATTTCGTGGTTTGATGGTATGTCAGGCCATATAATATTTTGGGCAAAAATGAATTTTTCGGAACACATGCCAGTTATAGCAACAACTTCGTCAACTACAAGATCTTTTGCGGCGGTGAATAAATCTTTTTCTCGTTTTGTGAACACTATTTTTATTTTTCCGGTAGGGTCTTCAAGAGTGATCATAATATTTCCATTTTTAGTTTCACCAATTTCTTCAATTAATCC